>NZ_JBWKCC010000001.1:271424-375408 GCF_056436655.1 Streptomyces sp. NPDC043427
CGACCTTTTTCGACTGGAGGGGGAACCGAGACCCCCCCGCCAGAGGGGGGAGGGAGGACAAACCAACTGCGACGGGACGAGAAAAAAGAGGGGGGGGGGGGGGGGGCGCGCCCCCCCCCCCCCCCCCCCCCCACTTCAGATGTCTGTAACAGGCGTTCCCGTCACTGGTCCCTGTACATCTCCGCCACGAGGAAGGCCAGGTCGAGCGACTGGCTGCGGTTGAGCCGCGGGTCGCAGGCCGTCTCGTAGCGCTGGTGCAGGTCGTCGACGAAGATCTCGTCGCCGCCGCCCACGCACTCGGTGACGTCGTCGCCGGTGAGCTCCACGTGGATGCCGCCCGGGTGGGTGCCCAGCGACTTGTGGACCTCGAAGAAGCCCTTGACCTCGTCGAGCACGTCGTCGAAGCGGCGGGTCTTGTGGCCGGAGGCCGCCTCGAAGGTGTTGCCGTGCATCGGGTCGGTCACCCAGGCCACGGTGGCGCCCGAGGCGGTGACCTTCTCGACCAGCTCGGGGAGCTTGTCGCGGACCTTGTCGGCGCCCATGCGGACGATGAAGGTCAGCCGGCCCGGCTCACGGTCCGGGTCCAGGCGGTCGATGTACTGCAGCGCGTCCTCGGCCGTCGTCGTCGGGCCCAGCTTGATGCCGATCGGGTTGCGGATCTTCGACGCGAACTCGACGTGCGCGTGGTCCAGCTGCCTGGTGCGCTCACCGATCCACACCATGTGCCCGGAGACGTCGTACAGCTGACCGGTCCGGGAGTCGACGCGGGTCAGCGCCGACTCGTAGTCCAGCAGCAGCGCCTCGTGCGAGGAGTAGAACTCGACGGTCTTGAACTCCTCCGGGTCGGTCCCGCAGGCGTGCATGAAGTTCAGCGCGTTGTCGATCTCGCGGGCGAGCTGCTCGTAGCGCTGGCCGGACGGGGACGACTTCACGAAGTCCTGGTTCCAGGCGTGCACCTGGCGCAGGTCGGCGTAGCCGCCGGTGGTGAAGGCGCGCACCAGGTTCAGCGTGGACGCCGAGGCGTGGTACATCCGCTTCAGGCGCTCGGGGTCCGGGACGCGGGCGGCCTCGGTGAAGTCGAAGCCGTTGACGGAGTCGCCCCGGTAGGTCGGGAGCGTGACGCCGTCGCGGGTCTCGGTCGGCTTGGAGCGCGGCTTGGAGTACTGGCCGGCGATACGGCCGACCTTCACCACGGGCACGGACGCGGCGTACGTCAGCACGGCGCCCATCTGAAGGAGTGTCTTCAGCTTGTTGCGGATGTGGTCGGCCGACACCCCGTCGAAGGCCTCGGCGCAGTCACCACCCTGGAGAAGGAACGCCTCTCCCTTGGCGACGGCCGCCATCCGGGCGCGCAGCTGGTCGCACTCGCCCGCGAAGACGAGGGGCGGATACGACTCGAGCTCCGCGATCACCGCGCGCAGGGCCTCTTGGTCGGGGTACTCGGGCTGCTGCGCCGCGGGCAGGTCTCGCCAGGTGTTGCCAGCACTCGGGCTGGTCTTAGCGTTCGCTGTCACGACCTCAACATTACGGGGTCGTGTCGGGCCTACTGCGCCATGCCCACTAAATGAGACACGGGGTCCATCCGGCGGGTGGGGTAAGGTGCACCGCATGTTCGCGCTTTCGACCCAGCAGACCCAGAACTGGTGGTGGACCGCTTTTCCGGCGGCCCACTGACTGCGCGTACGCAAGACTTCGCGAAGGCCGCCCGAGGGGCGGCCTTCGGCGTTTCCGGGGTCCGTTCCTCCCAGTGAGATCCCAGCTGAACTGCGAGCTGAACTCCAAGCGAGAAGGAAACGGACTCATGCATCTGCTCGACCTGCTCGACGATCCCCGCCCGTTCGCCCTGCTGCGCCGCCGCACCCCGGGCCACGACGAGAACCTCGTGGAGGTGTTCCTCGGCCCGGTGGGAACCCGCGACCGCCTCGCCGACCTTCCCGACGAGGGCCTCGCGCTCGTGCCCTTCCGCCAGATCCGCGAGCGCGGCTTCGACGTCCGCGACGACGGGACGCCGCTCGCGGTACTGACGCCCGAGGAGACGCACACCCTGACGCTGGAAGAGGCCCTCGCCCAGCTCCCCGCCCACGACGTCCGCGTCCACGCGGGTGGCTTCGACGTCGACGACGACGCGTACGCGCAGATCGTCGGACGCGTCCTGCGTGACGAGATCGGGCGCGGCGAGGGCGCGAACTTCGTCATCCGGCGGACGTACGAGGGTGAGATCCCGGGATTCGGACGGGCCGACGCGCTGGCGCTGTTCCGGCGGCTGCTGGAGGGCGAGCGGGGCGCGTACTGGACGTTCGTCGTGCACACCGGGGAGCGGACGCTGGTGGGGGCCAGCCCCGAGGTGCACGTGCGGATGTCCGGCGGCACGGTCGTGATGAACCCGATCAGCGGGACGTACCGATATCCGGCCGAGGGGCCGACTCCGGAGCACCTGCTCGCGTTCCTCGCCGACGGCAAGGAGATCGAGGAGCTGTCGATGGTCGTCGACGAGGAGCTCAAGATGATGTGCACCGTCGGCGACATGGGCGGGGTGGTGGTCGGGCCGCGGCTGAAGGAGATGGCGCATCTCGCGCACACGGAGTACGAACTGCGCGGGAAGTCCTCGCTTGACGTGCGCGACGTCCTCAAGGAGACGATGTTCGCCGCGACCGTCACCGGTTCGCCCGTGCAGAACGCCTGCCGGGTCATCGAGCGGTACGAGCCCCTCGGGCGGGACGGTGTCGGCCGCGGCTACTACGCGGGTGCGCTCGCGCTGCTCGGCCGGGACGCCGGCGGCGCGCAGACCCTCGACTCCCCCATCCTCATCCGCACCGCCGACATCGACGCGGCCGGACGGCTGCGGGTGCCGGTCGGCGCGACGCTGGTGCGCGGCTCGGACCCGGTGAGCGAGGTCGCGGAGACGCATGCGAAGGCGGCGGGAGTGCTGACGGCGCTGGGTGTACGCCCCGGAAGGCCGCGCGAGGAGTCGGTGCGCCCCCGGCTCGCCGACGACCCCCGAGTGCGGGAGGCACTGGACGGGCGGCGATCGTCCCTGGCCCCCTTCTGGCTGCGGATGCAGGAGCCGACGCGGGAGCTGTCCGGCCATGCCCTGGTGGTCGACGGCGAGGACACCTTCACGGCGATGCTCGCGCACGTGCTCCGGTCGAGCGGCCTGGAGGTGACCGTCCGGCGGTACGACGAGCCGGGGCTGCGCGAGGCGGTGCTCGCGCACGCGGGGCCGGTGGTGCTGGGGCCGGGCCCGGGCGACCCGTCGGACACGGCCGACCCGAAGATGCGGTTCCTGCGGTCCCTGACCGCCGAGGTCATCCGGGGACACCGGCACGGCGTCCTCGGCGTCTGCCTCGGGCACGAGCTGATCGCGGCCGAGCTGGGGCTGGCGATCGTACGCAAGGAGGTCCCGTACCAGGGAGCGCAGACGGAGATCGACCTGTTCGGGCGGAGCGAGACCGTCGGCTTCTACAACAGCTTCGTGGCGTGCTGCGACGACAAGACGGCCGCTGAACTGGCCGCGCACGACGTGGAGGTGAGCCGCGGCGGGACCGGCGAGGTGCACGCGCTGCGCGGGCGGGGGTTCGCCGGGGTGCAGTTCCATCCGGAGTCGGTGCTGACGTTGAACGGGGCCGCCGTCGTCCGTGAGCTGGTCGGCGGAGTGCGCGACACCAGCCCGTCCGAGCGGCGGCCCGTCGTGTAGTCGGTCGGTCCTTCTCTTCGCTCAGCGCCTCGGCTCAGCCGAAGAAGACGCCGACCTCCTGGTACAGCTTCAGGTCGACCGTCTTCAGCTTGGCCGTGGCGTCCGCGATCGGGACGCGGACGATGTCCGTTCCGCGCAGCGCGACCATCTTGCCGAAGTCGCGCTCGTGGACGGCGTCGATGGCGTGCAGGCCGAAGCGGGTGGCGAGCCAGCGGTCGAAGGCGCTCGGGGTGCCGCCGCGCTGGACGTGTCCGAGCACGGTGGTGCGGGCTTCCTTCCCCGTGCGCTTCTCGATCTGCTTGGCCAGCCACTCGCCCACGCCGGACAGCCGCACGTGCCCGAAGGAGTCCAGCGACTCGTCCTTGAGGACCATCTCGCCGTCCTTCGGCATGGCGCCCTCGGCGACGACCACGATCGGGGCGTACGACGCCTTGAAGCGGGAGGTGATCCAGGCGCACACCTGGTCCAGGTCGAAGCGCTGCTCGGGGATGAGGATGACGTTGGCGCCGCCGGCCAGGCCGGAGTGGAGGGCGATCCAGCCGGCGTGCCGGCCCATCACCTCGCAGACCAGGACCCGCATATGGGACTCGGCGGTGGTGTGCAGCCGGTCGATGGCCTCCGTGGCGATGCCGACGGCGGTGTCGAAGCCGAAGGTGTAGTCGGTGGCGGAGAGGTCGTTGTCGATGGTCTTCGGTACGCCGACCACGGGCACGCCGTACTCGTCGGTGAGGCGCGCGGCCACGCCCAGGGTGTCCTCGCCGCCGATGGCGATGAGCGCGTCGACCTCCTGCTTGGTGAGGTTCTCCTTGATGCGGCGGATGCCGTTCTCCAGCTTCAGCGGATTGGTCCGCGAGGAGCCGAGGATGGTGCCGCCGCGGGGCAGGATGCCGCGCACCGCCGGGATGTCGAGGCGCACGGTGTCGCCTTCGAGGGGCCCCCGCCAGCCGTCCCGGAAGCCGACGAAGTCATGGCCGTACTCCTGCACGCCCTTGCGGACGATGCCCCGGATGACGGCGTTGAGCCCGGGGCAGTCGCCGCCTCCGGTCAGTACTCCGACCCGCATGGAAATGTCCCTTCGCCGCGGTTGCTGGTGAAGGCCACGCTAATGGTGATCCAGGTCACACAGGGATGGGCGCGGAGGGCTGTTCCGGTGAATTGTCGGGCAGTTGGCTGGCTCGCCTGGACGACGAGGGTCCTACTCGTCGTCGAGTCCGCGCTCTATCGCGTACCGGACGAGTTCGACCCTGTTGTGCAACTGGAGCTTGCCGAGGGTGTTCTGGACGTGGTTCTGGACCGTGCGGTGGGAGATGACCAGGCGTTCGGCGATCTGCTTGTAGCTCAGGCCCTTGGCGACCAGCCGCAGCACCTCCGTCTCGCGCTCGGTCAGGCGCGGCGCCTTCGGCTCGTCGGTGTCCTGCGCGGGCGCGGGCTCGGAGGCCAGGCGCCGGTACTCGCCGAGGACCAGACCGGCCAGGCCGGGTGTGAACACCGGGTCGCCGACCGCCGTGCGGCGCACCGCGTCCAACAGCTCCTCCGTCGACGCCGACTTCAGCAGATAGCCGGTCGCGCCGGACTTCACCGCCTCCAGGACGTCGGCGTGCTCACCGCTCGCCGACAGCACCAGCACGCGCAGCGCCGGGTTGGCCGCGACGACCTCCTTGCAGACCTGGACACCGGGCTTGGCGGGCAGGTTCAGGTCGAGGACGAGGACGTCGGGCGCGGCGGCCTTCGCGCGGCGCACCGCCTGCTCGCCGTCGCCGGCCGTGGCGACCACATCGAAGCCGGACTCGCCCAGGTCGCGGGCGACGGCGTCGCGCCACATGGGGTGGTCGTCGACGACCATGACCTTGATCGTGCCCTGCTGTTCGCTCATCGCTTGTCCGCCTTGTCCCGCGAGACCTTCGGTACCGTCAGCTCGACCTCCGTGCCCTGCCCCGGAGTCGAGATCAACTCGGCGCTGCCGCCGAGGTCGCGCAGCCGCCCACGGATCGACAGGGCCACGCCGAGCCGCCCCTCGCCCTCGGCCTGCGCGAGCCGCCCCTCCGGGATGCCGGGTCCGTCGTCCCGTACGGAGACGATGACCGCGTCGGGCTCGTCCTCGACCAGGATCCACGCCCGGGCCTCGTCCCCGGCGTGCTCGCGTACGTTGTCCAGCGCGGCCCCGACAGCGGCGGCCAGCTCCTTCGCGGCGGCCGAGGGCAACAGGACCGGGGCCCCGGGCTCGGCGAGGTTGACCCGCGCGGAGGCGTGCGGCGCGAGCAGCGAGCGGAGGTCGACGGGCCCGTCGGAGCCGCCCGTGTCCTCCGCCTCCTCCACGGCTCGTACGAGCGCGCCCTGGGCCGCGTCCTCCGAGACCCGGGAGACCGGCACGAGTCCGCCGGAGACCAGGGTGCGCAGGGCCACCTCCTGCTCGCCGGCGAGGCGCCCCAGCTCGGCGGCCTCGCCGCCGATGACCGCGCCGCGCCGCTGCACCATGGCGAGCACCTGCAGCACGCTGTCGTGGATGTCCCGGGCGAGCCGCTCGCGCTCCCGGGTCGCGGCCTCGATCTCCAGCGCGCGGGCGAGGGTGCGCTCGGAGGCGCGGGCCACCTCGACGACGTAGCCGATGGCGATGGAGGCGACCCAGACGAGGATCACGTTGTGGACGGTGTCGCGGGCCGGGGTGCCGCGCTGCACCAGGTTGACCACGGCGACCGCGGTGGACGCGAGCGCCGCCCAGCGCCAGCCGCCCTTGACGGCGAAGGCCAGCACAGAACCGGCGGTCCATATCGACGGCAGCGTCGGACCGCCCGACTGGATCCGCTCGTGGGCGTCGGCGACGGACGTGAGCAGGATGCCGGAGAGGGCGATGGTGAGGTCGGCGGCGAGGAAGCGCTTGGTGCAGCTGGCGGCGTTCGCGACCTTGGGCAGGGTGGCCAGGGTCCAGACGAACAGGACGCAGTAGTAGCCGACGGCGACCCAGGGGCGGACGAACCCGTCGTAGGCGGTGGCGAAGAACCCGACCGCGTACAGCATCGTGAGCACCCGGTACCCGGCGAGCGCACGCCACAACGGCTGCTCGACCGACATGCGCATCACGCGCTCACGCTTGGCCACGTCCCCCGCCCCCCGCTCTCCCCGGACCCGCGGACTACTGGTCCGTCTGGTCCTTCTCAGCCTCTTCGGCCTGGTCGACCTTCTCCTTCTGGTCCTTCTCCGCCTGCACGAGGGCGGCCTTGGCCGCCTTGTCCGCTTCCTTCTCGGCCTTCGCCGCCTCCGCGATCTGCCGTTTGGCGGCGGTCGCGTACATGTCGACGTACTCCTGGCCCGAGAGCTTCATGATCTCGTACATGACCTCGTCGGTCAGCGCGCGGAGCACGAAGCGGTCGTGGTCCATGCCCTCGTAGCGGCTGAAGTCCAGCGGCCTGCCGATGCGGATGCCGGGCCGCATGACCTTCGGGACGACCTTCCCGGGCGGCTGGATCTTCTCCGTGTCGATCATGGCGACGGGGATCACGGGCGCGCCGGTGGCGAGCGCCACGCGCGCGAGGCCCCCGGGCTTGCCGCGGTAGAGGCGGCCGTCGGGCGAGCGCGTGCCCTCCGGGTAGATGCCGAACAGCTCACCGCGCTCCAGGACGTCTATACCGCTCTTGATCGCCGCCTCGCCCGCGCCGCGCGCGCCGGAGCGGTCGACGGGGAGCTGTCCGACGCCCTTGAAGAAGGCGGCCGTCAGCCGTCCCTTCACTCCGGGCGTGGTGAAGTACTCGGCCTTCGCGATGAAGGTGACCTTGCGGTCGAGGACCGCCGGCAGGAAGAACGAGTCGGAGAAGGAGAGGTGATTGCTCGCCAGGATCGCGGGGCCCTCGGCGGGAACGTTCTCCAGGCCTTCCACCCAGGGCCTGAAGACGAGCTTCAGCGTCCCCCCGACGGAAACCTTCATCGCGCCGTACAACAACCGAGTGCCTCCTGTATGTGTAGCTCAGACCTTAACCCGGAGCGCCGTCAAAGAGCCGGACGGCCCTGGTCGGTGTCAGTGCGGTCGCGTACGGTGAAGCCACGTCCGCTCTCATGAACAGGAGACCGAAGGTGCCGGTCCTTCCTGGAGCCGAGCCGTACCGCCATGACGGCGGGGAGGTGGGGGTCCTCCTCTGTCACGGCTTCACCGGTTCCCCGCAGTCGCTGCGCCCCTGGGCGGAGCGTCTCGCCGCGCGCGAACTGACCGTCTCGCTGCCGCTGCTGCCGGGGCACGGTACCCGCTGGGAGGACATGCAGCTCACCGGCTGGCAGGACTGGTACGCGGAGGTCGACCGCGAACTGCGCGCCCTGCGCCGGACCTGTTCCCAGGTGTTCGTGGCCGGGCTGTCGATGGGCGGCGCGCTGGCGCTGCGGCTGGCGGCGCGGCACGGCGAGGCCGTCAGCGGTGTCATGGTCGTCAACCCGGCGAACAAGGTGCACGGCCTGGCCGCGTACGCCCTTCCGGTGGCCCGCCACGTCGTGCGGACCACGAAGGGCATCACCAGTGACATCGCGAAGGAGGGCGCGGTGGAGATCGGGTACGACAGGGTGCCGCTGCACGCGGCGCACTCCCTGCGTGCCTTCTTCCGTCAGGTCGACCGCGAGCTGCCGCAGGTCACCCAGCCGCTGCTGCTCCTGCGCAGCGCGGCGGACCATGTCGTGCCGGCCGCCGACTCGTCCCGGATCCTGAGCCGGGTGTCGTCGACCGACGTACGGGAGGTCGTGCTGGAACAGAGCTACCACGTCGCGACGTTGGACCATGACGCGGACCGGATCTTCGAGGAGAGCCACGCGTTCATCGCCCGGCTCGCACCCAGTGTCGGCAAAGAAGGGACGACGGCAGGTGGCTGAGCACGACGCCGACCGCGAGGATCGCGAGGACGAGCACCGGGACGACGGCGAGCAGCCGGAGGAGCAGCACGTGCCCTTCGACGAGGATGCCGCCTGGGCGGCGATCGTCGCGGGGTACGGCGAGGAGCCGGCGGACCCGCCCGGCGCCAAGCCGTTCAAGTCCATCGAGGACCTGGCACTGCTCGAGGCCGAGCCGAACGACGACGAGCCCGGGGAACCGCGGGCCTCGAAGGAACCGAGCGAGTCGAAGGATCCGAAGGAGAAGCCCGCCAAGCCGCTGGGCAGCTCGATCGCCTTCGCACCCGGCGTCGGCCCCCGTGACTACACCGCGCCGGAGCCGAGCGAGAGCGACTTCGACGAGGACGACGAGGGTCACTTCGTACCACCCGAGCCGCCGCCGCTGCCCGCCGCCGACACCACCGCCAAGTTCGCCTGGCTGGGTGTGATCGGCGGGCCGATCCTGCTCCTGCTCGCGGTGCTGCTGAGCTGGGACATGACGTGGTGGCTGGCGACCATCGGAATCGGCGGCTTCCTCGGCGGCTTCGCCACGCTCGTCGTACGGATGAGAACGGACGAGGAGGACGACGACCCGGGCCGCGGAGCTGTGGTCTGAGACCTGTTGCCGACACGGGGACGCCTCCCTCGTACTGCTCGGCCCCCGGGGGGGCCGCACAGGCTTCGGGCGGCTGCGCCGGACTCCGTCCGCCGGCCGGGGTTCAGGTCGCGGGCACGCGCAGTGCGGCCAGCACGGGCAAGTGATCGGTGGCCGTCTGAAGATCGTCCCCGGTCACACCGACGTGGCCCAGCGGCACCCCGCAGCCCAGGACGTCGACGCCCTTCGTCGCGAAGATCGCGTCGATGCGGTTGTGGGGGGTGGTGCGTGTCCACGTGTGTTCGCCGCCCCAGGGGGCGGTGGCCCAGGCGTCCTGGAGGCCGGCGGCGATACGGCGGAAGGTGCGCCCGCCGGGACCTTCGTTGATGTCGCCGCCCGCGATGGCGTGCTCCACACCCATTCCGGCGAGCCGGTCGAGGAGGAGGCCGCCCTGGTCGTACCGCTCGGCCTTGTCCAGGCTGAGGTGACAGCTCAGGACGCCGAGCCGGGCGCCGCCGAACCGGACGACGGCGGTGGCGAAACCGCGGCGGTGCAGGCCGGGGGTGAGGGGCAGGAGCACGTCCTCGGTGCGTTCGACGGTGGCGCGCAGGGAGGAGAGGATCGCCGGTCCGGCCGCCGTGGCCCCGCCGGTGAGGATCACCTGGCCGGAGGCAGCGGCGAGGCGGGCGAGTTTCTTGCGCCAGCGGAAGAAGCGGGGGGCTTCCTGGACGAGGACGAGGTCGGGGGCACAGGCGGTGATGATGCGGGCGAGGGCGTCGGTGTCGTCGCGCATCGAGCGGATGTTGTAGCTGAGGACGCGGATGACGGCGGAACCGTCGGGCTCCGTGCGGGAGTTGGGGAGCGCCGGGTGGGACGTTGCCATGCCGGTCAATCTACGCCGCGGTGGGGCTCGGGAGGCCTCATGACTCGGGGCGCGAGGTGCGTGCGACTGGTCGTACGTGACTGGTCGCGCAGTTCCCCGCGCCCCTTGGGTCGGCGCAGTGGCCGTGGGCCGGACGGCGGACGTCACATGATCGGGTCGGGCTCTCTCGCCAGGTCCGCCGCGCCGACCAGGCCCGCCTTGTTGCCGAGCTGGGCGGCGATCACATCCGCCACGGGGCGCCAGTTGCCTCCCACGAGCCAGCGCTTGTACGACTTGCGGATGGGGTCGAGGACCAGGTCGCCCTCGTCGGAGAGGCCGCCGCCGACGATGAAGGCGGAGGGGTCGAAGAGGGAGGCGAGGTCGGCGAGACCCGCGCCGGCCCAGCGGGCGAGTTCGCGGTAGGAGTCGACGGCGACCGGGTCGCCCTGGCGGGCGGCCATGGAGATGTGCTTGCCCTCGATACCGTCGGGGGTGCCGTCGCCGAGGCCGAGCAGCACCTCGGCGCGCTCGGGGGTCGCGTTGGCGCGCTGCTTGGCGTAGCGGACGAGGGCACGGCCGGAGGCGTACTGCTCCCAGCAGCCCTGCGAGCCGCAGCCGCACAGCAGGCCGTCCGGGACCATGCGGATGTGACCGAACTCGGCGGCGACGCCGAAGTGTCCGCGGCGCAGCTTGTTGCCGATGATGATGCCCCCGCCGAGGCCGGTGCCGAGCGTGATGCAGATGACGTTGCGGTGGCCCTTGCCCGCGCCGAACTTGTACTCCCCCCAGGCGGCGGCGTTGGCGTCGTTCTCCACGACGACGGGGAGACCCACGCGGGCCTCGACCTTCTCCTTCAGCGGTTCCTGGCGCCAGTCGATGTTGGGGGCGAAGTAGACCGTGGAGCGCTGGCGGTTGACGTAGCCGGCGGCGCCGATGCCCACGCCGACGATCTCGTGCCCGGCGCGCGCGCCCTCCACCGCGGAGGCGATGGCGTCCACGATGCCCTCGGGCGTGCCCGGGGTCGGCACCTTGAAGGTCGAGAGGATGTTGCCTTCCTCGTCGACCACGCCGGCCGCGATCTTCGTGCCGCCGATGTCGACGCCGATGGTGAGTCCCATGAATCCCTCAGTTTCGGTCGAGCCCCGCTACGGCCAACCGTACCCGAGGCCCTGCTGTCGGATTCCCGTCGTCCGCCGGGCGGACGGGCCCGCGACGGGGCCATGGGGTCCCCGCGCGAGAGACCGTCAGTCCAAGTCGATGCGCTGGCCCGGGCCGGTGCCCTCGCCGTCGTCGCGGGGGTCGTCGTCGGCGGCCTTGTCGGGGCGGTGCAGGTCGTCGGCTCGGGTCGCCCAGCGTTGTTCCTGGGCCTGGACGGCCGAGCGGTAGGCGGCGAGGAGTTCGTTGCCGGCCGCCGCGAGGTGGTCGAAGACGTCCGGGTTGCGCTCCATGACGGGTTCGACGGCGGCCTTGGCCTGCTCGACGACCTGGCGGACCACCTGCTGCGCGGCCGGTCCCGCGACCGCGCCGAGGAGCGGGGACTGCAGGCCGGACAGCTTGTCGGCGACCGATTCGACGAGCTTGCGCAGCTCCTCGGCGGCCGAGCCGGGGGGCGGGCCGTACTGGCCGCGGCGACGGGCCTTCTCCTCTGCCAGGTCCTCGGCGCACGCGGTGGCCCAGGCGTCGGCGTCGGTCGCGCGAGTGCCCTCGTCGACCGCGTCCTGCTCGGGGCGCTCTTCGCTCATGACGCACTCCTGACTACGGTTCGTCTCTACGACGTTACCCGAACGGGGTTACGTGGTTCACCGGGCCCGCGGCCACAGCTCCGGATCCGGTGCGAACCGGACGCGCAGCTCGCCCTCGCGCAGGGCGGCGCCGGCGACGGTACAGCGGCGCAGGGCCGACGGCAGCGGGACGATACGGCGGAACTGGCCGGTGGTGACGACGAGCTCGTCGCCGCGGCGGACGAGGTCGAGCTCCTCGCGCAGGGCGCCGGGGAGCGGGACGTGCCAGACGAGGACGCCGTCCTCGGCGAGCCGGTCGGTGACGGGCCACTCGACCGGGGAGGTGTCCGGGTTGACGCCGGGGACGGTGAGCGTGGTGAGGTCGTCGGCGCCGAGGGGGTCGCGGCCGAGGTGGCCGACGGCACGGACGTCCTCGTACTCCTCCTCCCACTCCGCCAGGACCTTGCGCTGCTGGGCGACGAGTGCGGCGAGCCAGGTGCCGGCCCCGTCCTCGGGCAGGACGCGGTTGGCGACGAGGGTCTCGGTGCGCAGGCCGCGCAGGGCGAGGCCGAGGGTGGCGGTGCGCACGGCGTCGGCGCCGGCCGGGCCGGGTTCGGCGACCAGCCGTACGACGGTGTTCCGGTCGGTGACGACGGCTTCCACCGCGGCGAGTTCCAGGTCCCAGCGGGCCGCCGTCTCGTACAGCCACTCCGAGGGCATGGGGACCCCGGCCAGGCGCCCCAGGACCGGGCGCAGGCCGCGGGCCGCCTGCCGCTCGGAGGGGAGCAGGCGGCGCAGGTAGCGGCGGAGTTCCTCCGGGAGGGAGAGGAGGGTGAGGGCGTGGGGGGTCGGCGGCAGGTCTACGACAAGGAGGTCGTGGGCGTCCGAGAGCGCGGCGTCCCTGATGGCCCGCAGGAGAGCTAGTTCCTCCGCACCGGGGAGGGGGGTGACCTCCTCGGGGTCCAGGCGGGAGGCGCCGAGCAGGTCGAGTACGGAGGTCGCACGGTCCTGGAACGCCGCGAGGTCCTCGCGGAACGCGGCGGCGGCGTCGGGCCGCCAGGCGGTGAGGCGTTCCTTGACCGGGGTCGGCCTGGCCCCCGTCCCCACCCCGAGCGCCGCGCCCAGTGTGTCGGTGCGGTCGGCACTCAGGACAAGCGTGCGAGTGCCCTCACCGGCGGCCCGCAGAGCAGTCGCCGCGGCCACGGTCGTACGACCACTGCCGCCCGGGCCGGTGATCAGGATGGTGCGCATGAGGGTGAACGGTAGTGGACGCCGAGGTCGCCCCCGGTTGCCTGGTGCCCCCGGCGCCGGTGCTGGGCGGGGCTGGGCCGCGCGGCCCGGCGCTGACGGGGTGCCGCCGCGCTCATCCCCCACTCTCGGCTTCGCTCGAGCGGAGGGACCCCCACCGCCCCGGCGGCACGACCGCCCGCGGCTGGGCCGGGCGAACGGGTGGACGGGAGCTGCGGTGGCGCGCCCCCAACCACCCGCACCCGAAACCGGCCTACCGGCCCGACTCCACCCGCTTCTTCAAGCCCGCCAGCGCCCGGTCGATGATGACCTTCTCCGCCTTGCGCTTGATCATGCCGAGCATGGGGATCTTGACGTCGACGGTCAGCTGGTAGGTGACCTCCGTCGCCCCCGCACCCGCCGGCTTGAGGAGGTACGTGCCGTCCAACGACCGCAGCATCTGGGACTTGACCAGCGTCCACGAGACCTCGTTCGCCCCGGTCCAGGTGTACGCAAGCGTCTGGTCGTCCTTGATCGCCCCCGCGTCCATGACGAGCCGGACCTGCTCGGCGCGTCCCTGGTCGTCGGTCTTGAGGACCTCCGCCTCCTTCACCTCGCCCGTCCAGTCCGGGTAGCGCGCGAAGTCGGAGATCACCCCCATCACGTCGGCCGGTGCCGCCTCGATCGTGATGCTCGAGCTGGTGTATTCCGCCATCGCTGTGGCTCCTCCAGATGCGGGCCGCCAGTAGATCCTCGTGCGCACGTGTGTGCAGCGTGAAGGCTACCGCGCACAGCCCGCCCCGCTGTCACCGCTACCTGCGCCGTCTCACCATTCCAGCGCCCACGGCCGCCCCGACCCCGCGAAGTGACCCACGTTCACGCACTCGGTCGCCCCGATCCGCATCCGTCGTACCAACGGCTGGTGGACGTGACCGAACAGCGCGTACCGGGGCCGGGTGCGACGGATCGCGTCCAGCAGCGCCCGGCTCCCCCGTTCGAAGCGGCGTGCCACCGTGTCGTAGACGAGTTCCGGCACCTCGGGCGGGATGTGCGTGCACAGCACGTCCACCTCGCCGACCGCCTCGATCTTCGCCGCGTACTCCTCGTCGCTGATCTCGTACGGCGTGCGCATGGGGGTCCGGAGACCTCCGCCGACGAAGCCGAAGGTACGGCCGCCTATCTCCACCCGCTCCCCGTCCAGCACCGTCACGCCCGGCCCGGCGTACTCGCGCCACAGGGGCGGCATGTCGACATTGCCGTAGGTCGCGTACGTCGGTGTGGGGAACGCGGCGAACATCTCGGCGTACTGCTTGCGCACCGCCCGCTCGATCACCGCGGCCCGGTCGCCGCCGACGCCGGCCCACAGCCGCGCCCCGAGGTCCCGTGCCTCCGCGAACCGGCGGGCTGTGCGCAGTTCCACAAGGCGGTCGGCGTTCTCGACTCCGAACAGGTCGGGGAAGATCCCACGGGAGTGGTCGGCGTAGTCCAGGAACAGCACCAGGTCGCCGAGACAGATCAGCGCGTCGGCGCCGTCGCCGGCTTTGGCCAGGTCACGGGCGTTTCCGTGAACGTCGCTGACCACGTGGACGCGTGTTCCGCGGCGGGCGGGCGATGTGAGGGCCATGGCGATCAAGGGTAGGTGGAGCGATGCACTTGTGAACAGTGGTGGCGCTACCTGCGGTTACTGGCTAGTCAGTAAGCGCGTCGACTACTGTGCGGTAAGAAACACCCATCTGTGTGACGCAGCGAACATCTCGCCGGGACCCCCTGTCGAAGAAGCCATACCGGCGGGTAACGTCCGGGCAGTCCAGTCGTGCTCAGGTTTTCAACAGTGGTCCAGCGGTCCCTGGGAACCCTCTGAGCACCTGCCCGAGCCAGCCTTGGACCGACCGTCGCATCACACAACGTCGTGGCGCCGGCGCCCTATGAGGAGCAGCAGTCTTGCGCGAGTTCAGCCTTCCGGCTTTGTACGAGGTCCCTGCGGACGGCAACCTGACCGACATCGTCCGCAGAAACGCCGCGCAGCATCCCGACGTCGCCGTGATCGCCCGCAAGGTGGGCGGCGCCTGGCAGGACGTGTCGGCCGCCACCTTCCTGGCCGAGGTGCACGCCGCCGCCAAGGGCCTCATCGCCTCCGGCGTCCAGCCCGGCGACCGGGTCGCCCTGATGTCCCGTACTCGCTACGAGTGGACGCTCCTCGACTTCGCGATCTGGAGCGCGGGCGCGGTCACCGTGCCGGTGTACGAGACCAGCTCGCCGGAGCAGGTGCAGTGGATCCTCTCCGACTCGGGCGCCACGGCAGCCGTCGTCGAACTCGACAACCACACGGCCGCCGTCGAGTCGGTACGGGACACGCTGCCCGCCCTGAAGCACGTCTGGCAGATCGAGGCCGGGGGCGTGGAGGAACTCGTGCGGCTCGGCCGGGACGTGTCCGACGCGACCGTCGAGGAGCGCGGCTCGATCGCCAAGGCCGACGACCCGGCGACCATCGTCTACACCTCCGGCACCACCGGCCGGCCCAAGGGCTGCGTCCTCACGCACCGCAACTTCTTCGCCGAGTGCGGGAACGTGGTGGAGCGGCTGCGCCCCCTGTTCCGTACGGGCGACTGC
This sequence comes from Streptomyces sp. NPDC043427, assembly GCF_056436655.1. Classification (NCBI taxonomy): domain Bacteria; kingdom Bacillati; phylum Actinomycetota; class Actinomycetes; order Kitasatosporales; family Streptomycetaceae; genus Streptomyces; species Streptomyces sp. NPDC043427. The sequence continues at coordinate 286,976 of NZ_JBWKCC010000001.1, forward strand.
TCGGTGCTGCTCTTCCTGCCGCTGGCACACGTCTTCGGGCGGCTCGTGCAGGTCGCGCCGATGCTGGCGCCGATCAAGCTGGGCAACGTCCCGGACATCAAGAACCTCACGGACGAGCTGGCCGCGTTCCGCCCGACGCTGATCCTGGGCGTGCCGCGGGTCTTCGAGAAGGTCTACAACTCGGCGCGCGCCAAGGCGCAGGCGGACGGCAAGGGCGCGATCTTCGACAAGGCCGCGGACACGGCGATCGCGTACAGCAAGGCACTGGACACCCCCTCGGGCCCCTCCATCGGCCTCAAGGTCAAGTACAAGGTCTTCGACAGGATCGTCTACAGCAAGCTGCGCGCGGTCCTGGGCGGCCGTGGCGAGGCGGCCATCTCCGGTGGTGCCCCGCTGGGCGAGCGGCTGGGTCACTTCTTCCGCGGCATCGGCTTCACGGTGCTGGAGGGCTACGGCCTGACCGAGTCGTGCGCCGCGACCGCGTTCAACCCCTGGGACCGGCAGAAGATCGGCACGGTCGGCCAGCCGCTGCCCGGCTCGGTGGTCCGCATCGCCGACGACGGCGAGGTGCTGCTGCACGGCGAGCACCTGTTCAAGGGCTATTGGAACAACGAGGCCGCGACCGCGGAGGCGCTGGCCGACGGCTGGTTCCACACCGGTGACATCGGCACCCTGGACGAGGACGGCTACCTCAAGATCACCGGCCGTAAGAAGGAGATCATCGTCACCGCGGGCGGCAAGAACGTCGCCCCGGCCGTGATCGAGGACCGCATCCGCGCGCACGCGCTGGTCGCGGAGTGCATGGTGGTGGGCGACGGGCGGCCGTTCGTGGGCGCGCTGATCACCATCGACGAGGAGTTCCTGGGCCGTTGGGCCGCCGACCACGGCAAGCCGGCGGGTTCCACCGCGGCGTCGCTGCGCGAGGACGCGGACCTGCTGGCCGCGATCCAGACGGCGATCGACGACGGCAACGCCGCGGTGTCGAAGGCGGAATCGGTGCGGAAGTTCCGCATTCTGTCCTCCCAGTTCACGGAGGAGACGGGCCACCTCACGCCGTCGCTGAAGCTCAAGCGCAACGTGGTGGCGAAGGACTACGCGACCGAGATCGAGGCGATCTACCAGAAGTAGCCCACCCCGGTCCTACGACGGCTCATGGCGCGGTGTCCTCCACGAGGACCCGCGCCATCGTCCGTTCGGCGAGGGCGGTGATCGTCACGAACGGGTTCACGCCGATCGACCCGGGCACGAGCGAGCCGTCGGTTACGTACAGCCGCGAGTAGCCCTTCACCCGGCCGTAGCTGTCGGTCGCCCTGCCCAGCACGCAGCCGCCCAGCGGGTGGTACGTGAAGTCGTCGGCGAAGACCTTGTTGGACGAGCCGAAGAGGTCGTACCGGTAGATGGTGGAGTTGGCCGCGTTGATCCGGTCGAACAGTTTCTTCGCCATGGCCACGGAGACGGCGCTCTGGGCGGCGCTCCAGCCCAGCGCCAGGGAGCCGTTGGTGTACGAGAACGACGCCCGCTCCGGGTTCTTGGTGATCGCCAGATAGAGGCTGACCCAGTGCTCCAGCCCCGTCGGCAGCGGGGCGATCTCGGCGAAGACGGGGTTGGCGGTGTTGGCCCAGTCGTCGATGCCCATGACCGGCATGGTCGACTGGTTGGCCCCGACGGTGTCCCACAGGTGGTTGGCCCGCCCGAGCATCACGTTGCCGTTCGTCCCCCACCCCGCGCCGACACTCGCGTCCAGCGCGGGCAGGGTGCCCGTCTCCCGGGCGCGGACGAGGAGTTCGGTGGTGCCGAGGCTGCCGCCGCCGAGGAAGAGGTAGGTGCAGCCGTACTGCCGGGTCTCGACGACCTTGCCGGTCACGTCGATCCGGTCGGCGGTCAGCACGTACGTGCCGTCGGCGGCCCGGCTGATCGCCCTCACCCGCTCGAGGGTGTGGATGGTGACGTTGCCGGTGCCGAGCGCGGAGGCGAGGTACGTCTTGTCGAGGCTGCGCTTGCCCTGGTTGTTGCCGTAGATGACCTCGCCGGCGAGCGCCGACTTCGTGGCCGTGCCGGCGGCCTCGCGCTGCATGTACCCGAAGTCGTAGACGTTGGGCACGAAGGTGGTCCTGAGGCCGGCTTTCTCGGCATGCTTGCGGGAGATCCGGGCGAAGCGGTACCACTCCGTGGACTCGAACCAGGCCGGGTCCACGGTGTTGACGCCGAGCATGGAACGGGCGCGCGGGAAGTACGTGGTGTACATCTCGTCGGCGTCGACGGAGGGGAACTGCTCCGCGAAGTACGACCGGAGCGGGGTGACGGCCATGCCGCCGTTGACCAGGGAGCCGCCGCCGACGCCGCGGCCGACGAACACCGACATGTGGTCGAAGTGGACGCGGTCGAGGACGCCGGGGTAGGAGCCGATGCTCCGATTGACGACGTCCAGCCACAGGAAGGTGGCGAGCGGGGCTTCGGTGCGGGTGCGGAACCACATGGAGCGTTCGTCGGGGGCGTTGGTGGAGCAGAAGAGCTTGCCGTCGGTGCCGGGGGTGTTCCAGAGGCGGCCCATCTCCAGGACGAGGGTGCGGATGCCGGCCTGGCCGAGGCGGAGGGCGGCGACGGAGGCGCCGTAGCCGGAGCCGACGACTATCGCTTCCGCGTGTTCGGTGGGGGCGGGTTCGGTGGCTTGGGCGGAGGTGAGGTTGATGCGGGTGAAGCCGAGGGTGGCGGCGGTTTGCAGTGCGGCCATGCCCAAGATCTGACGTCTTGTCAGCTGACGCTGCATCAGGTTTGCTGTCATTTTCGCAGCATGGGCGGATTTTTCGGTTCCGGCTAGGGGTTGGGTGCCATCCCAAGTGCCGGGTGCTCGTATCGCGTGGCTGCGGGTTGAGTGCGGCTTGTCGCGCCCACGCGGCGGAGCCGCATTTCGGCACCGCCCCGCGCCCCTGGGATGCTGCACTAAAGCAGCGTTTTCAAGTGCTCCGCCAGCAAGTCCCAGCGCCACTTCTCCTCCACCCACTGGCGGCCTCGCTCCCCCATCCTGTGGCGCAGTTCGGGGTCTCCCAGGAGGGTAATGATGCGGTCGGCGGCGTCTGCAGGGTCGCCGCCCCGCACCACCCAGCCGGTCTCGCCGTCCAGTACGGCGTCGGGAGCACCGCCCGAGTCGCCGGCCACTACGGGGAGGCCGGTGGCGGAGGCTTCCAGATAGACGATGCCGAGGCCCTCCACGTCGAGGCCGCCGCGGCGGGTGCGGCAGGGCATGGCGAAGACGTCGCCGGCGCCGTAGTGGGCGGGGAGTTCCGCCCATGGGACCGGGCCGGTGAAGCGGACGGAGTCGGCGACGCCGGTGTCGTGGGCGAGTCGGCGCAGGTCGCCGTCGTAGGGGCCGCCGCCGACGATGAGCAGTACCGCGTCGGGCTCGGCGGCCAGGATCCTGGGCATGGCCTGGATCAGCGTGTCCTGGCCCTTGCGCCGGACCAGCCGGGAGACGCAGACGACGACCGGGCGGTCGGTGAGGCCGAGCCGGGCCCGCACCTCGTCGCCGCCCGAGCCCGGGTGGAAGGTCTTCTCGTCGACGCCCGGGGGCAGCTGGACCATCCGGCGGGCGGCGTCGGGCGTCAGCGCGGTCGCGATCCGCGAGCGCGTGTACTCGCCCAGGTAGGTGATCGTGTCGGTCGAGTCCCCGATCCGGCGCAGCAACTGCCGGGCGGCGGGCAGCTGGGCCCATCCTGCCTCGTGCCCGTGGGTCGTGGCCACCAGCCGGGTCGCGCCCGCCTTGCGCAGCGCCGGTGCCATCAGGCCGAGCGGCGCCGCCGCCCCGAACCAGACCGACGTGCACTCGTGCTCCCGCAGCAGGCTCACGGCGCGCCGGGTCGCGCCCGGCGTCGGCAGCAGCATCGTCGTACGGTCGCGTACGACGGTGAAGGGCTGCTCGGCGTCGAAGGCGGCCGTCGCCTCGATGCCCTCCCGGCTCCGCTTCCACGTCGACGCGTAGACGACGAGCTGCTCGGGGTCGAGGCGCAGCGCCATGTTGTGCAGGAACGCCTGGATGCCGCCGGGGCGGGGCGGGAAGTCGTTGGTCACGATCAGGGTCTTGTGCATCGCCGCAGACCTTATCGAACCCGCTCTCGTCGTTTATGGCACGCTCACAGCAGGGCAGGACATCATGTTCCCCTCAAGACATGACCGAACGGCAGGGGATCACGTGAAGACGACGGGCGCGAGGCGGTCACTGCCGTGGCTGCTGGGGACCTGGGGCGTGACCAGGCTGTTGCTGCTGCTCTTCGTCTTCAAGGTGTACCTCTTCCCCGGCCCGGACGTCACCAGCGACGTCTCGGTCATCTACCACGGCTGGTACGACGTCCTGAGCAGCGGAACGTTCCCTCAGAAGGACGTCACCTGGCAGTACCCGCCCGCCGCGGCGCTCGCGATCCTCTCCCCCGGCCTGCTGCCCTTCCTCGACTACGCGTCCGCGTTCTTCGTCCTCGCCTTCGTCGCCGACCTGGTCGCGCTGTGCCTGCTGCTGTACGCGGGCCTGCGCCCGACGAAGTCGTTGCGCGGCGCCTGGGTGTGGGTGGTGGGGGTGCCCCTGCTCGGCCCGACGGTGTACGCGCGCTACGACGTGATGGTGACCGCCGTGGCGGTGGCCGCGTTGCTCGCGGGTGCCCGGCATCCGCGGCTGATGGGGGCGCTGACGGGCTTCGGGGCCATGCTGAAGGTGTGGCCGGCGATGCTGCTGCTCGGGGCGGTGCGGCGGCGGGCGTGGGGTGCCGCGGCGGTGTCCGCCGGTGCGGTGGCGGGGCTGTTCGCCCTGGCGATGCCCGGCGCGTTCGCGTTCCTCACGTTCCAGCGCGAGCGCGGTACCGAGGTGGAGTCGCTGGGCTCGCTGGTGTTCCACATCGCTCGGCACTTCGGCTGGGAGGGCCAGGTGCTGCTGAACTACGGCTCGGTGGAGTTCCTCGGGCCGTACGTGGACTGGGTGAGCACGGGGGCGCTGTTCCTCACGGGGGCCGCGTTCGGCTGGCTGGTGCTGTGGCGGCGGCTGGCGAAACGGTTCATGACGCACACCCTGTCGGACGCGGCTTTCGTGGCGGTGCTGATGTTCACCGTGACCAGCCGGGTGATCAGTCCCCAGTACATGGTGTGGCTGGTGGGTCTCGCCGCCGTGTGCCTGTGCTTCCGGACGAGCCGGATGGGCCTGCCCGCCCTGCTGGTCCTGGCGGCCTGTTTCGTGACGGTGCTGGAGTTCCCGGTCTACTTCGCGAACGTCGTCGCCAGCGACGGCCTCGGCATCACCCTGCTGGTCGTCCGCAACGGTCTGCTGGTCGTCGCCTCGGTGATGGGTGCCGTACGGCTGTGGCGGGCGACGGTGCCGCCCATCGCGGGCCCGCCGCCCCTGCCGCCTCAGACCGCCCGCACCCAGGAGGCCCCCGTCTCCTCCTGACGCCGGGCCCGAAGAGCACTCCCGCCAGGGCGCACCGCACCGCCATCGCGAGCGCCGGCGCCAGGCACACCCCCGGCAGGCCGAGCCCGGACAGCGCGAGGGCGAGCGGGAGCTGGACGGCGGTGCCGAGCAGGGGCACCCGCAACAGCGCCGGCGCCCCGCCGCTGCCCTCGACTGCTGGAACAGCCGAGCTGAGCCTTCACGATCAGCCGGGCGGCCTGAGGTGTCAGCCGAGCTGAGCTTTCAGATACGCCCGCCACTGCGCGGTGAAGTCCGCCAAGGTCGTCCCGAGGACGTCCTTCAGCGCGCCCTCGACCGCCCCCGCCCGCTCCTTGTGCGTGCCCACCGCCTGGTAGAACTCGCGCAGGCGGACCTCGCCCCAGTGGTCGGCGATCATCCGGCAGGCCATCCAGCCGCCCTCGTACGCCTGGGCGAGCCGGGTCGCGTCGCCGCCGAAGCCGAAGTCCCGGTCGGTCGGCAGCGCCGTCGGCGGGTCCCCGTGGGCCAGGGAGCGCCCCAACTCCGGGGCGGCCTGGGCCGGGGTGCGCCCGCTGCCCAGGTAGCCGATCCAGTCGGCGTACCCCTCGGACAGCCACAGCGGGGTCGCGGCGTTGGTGTGGGCGCGCGTGGCGACATGGGTGGTCTCGTGGGTGAGCACGACCTGCTTGCCGAGCGGGCCGAGCATGCTGTACGCGTCGGGGTTGACGATGACCCGGTCCGCGGGGGCCTTCGCCGGGGCGCCGGTCTCACCGGTGGTGACCGCCGCGATGCCCCGGTAGGAGGAGGCGGGCGAGCCGAGCAGCCTCGCCATCTCGTCCAGGGAATTCGGTACGAGCACCACGACGTGCCGCGCCCAGTCCGTGCCCCACGCCTGCGACACCGCGGGCACGGCGTGGTCCGCGAGGTCGGCGAAGGAGCGAAGCCGCTCGGTGGACTGCCCGACGCCCATCACGATGCTGTGTTCGCCCCGGACGACCGCCACCGTGCCCTGGTCCCACAACTGGTCGCCGGCCTTGCGCGCGGGCCGGTCGGACGCCACCCGCCACGGCCCGTCCCCGGCACGGGTCAGGCGCAGCGCGCGGCCGACGGTGACCGGGGCCGTGTCGTAGCCCCGGACGCGGTAGCGCAGTTCGGCGTCGGCGGTCACGGTGTCGCCGTCGGCGTGCACGGCGGTGACCCGGTACGACCAGTCCGCGAAGGGCACCGCGCGCAGCCGGGCGTACTCCGTGGCGGTGCCGGTGGCGCGGAAGGCGGTCTCGTCGTGGGCGAGGACCGCGGTGGCACGCCGGTCCAGGACCCGCTGCACCCCGGCTCGCGCGCTGTCGGTGACGGGCCCGCCGCCGCATGCCACCAGGGAGACGAGCAGCAGACAGAGCACCACCACCGAGGAACCCGACGCCCGCCTTCGACCAGCCATCTTGCCGATCGTACGGGGGCGGCGGTTCCTTGGTCAGCCCCCTGCCGTCAGACCCTCGTGACCATCGCGCCCGGCATCATGCCCACCGGGTCGTAGCGCACGGGCGCGCCCGGGTAGGGGGCGTGGATGACCTGGCCGTTGCCGACGTACATGCCGACGTGACTGGCGTCGGAGCGGTAGGTGACCAGGTCGCCGGGTCGGGCCTGGGAGAGCGGGACCTGCGGGCCGGCGTATCGCTGGGCCTGCGAGGTGCGTGGCAGGGCGACGCCGGCCTGCGCGTACGACCACTGCATCAGGCCCGAACAGTCGAAGCCGGAGGGCCCGTTGGCGCCCCAGACGTACGGCTTGCCGAGCGCGGAGCGGGCGGCGGCGACCGCGGCGGCGGCGCGTCCCGAGGTCGGCACGGCGCCCCCGAGGTCGGGCATGTCGTCGCGGCCCGAACGGGAGGTCCGGTCGTAGGCCGCGCGCTCGTCGTCGGGCAGGGAGTTGAGCAGCTGCCGGGCCTTGGCGAGCTTCTTCTCGACCGTCCGCTTGTGGGAGGCGACCGCCTTGCGGCTCTTCTCCAGCTCGCCGAGCTTCCTGGCGGCCTCCGCGCGCTCCTGGGCGAGTCGGCGCATCACGTCCTGGAGGTCCTTGAGCTCACCGGCCTGGTGGCTGCTGATCCGGTCGAGGGCGGAGGCCTTGGCGAGATAGTCGTCCGGGTCGTCGGAGAACAGCAGCGCGAGCGTCGGATCGAGCCCGCCGGAGCGGTACTGCGCGCCGGCCAGCGAACCCAGCTGTTCCCGCATGGAGTTGACGCGTTCCTGCTGCCGGGCGATCCGGTCCTGGGCGTCACCGACCTGCCCCCGCAGGACGTCGGCGCGCTCGTCGGCCTTGTTGTAGGCCTCGGTGGCCTTCTCGGCCTCCTCGTAGAGGCGGTCCACCCGGGAGCGGGTGTCGTCGTGCGGTGTGGCCACCGCCGGTACGGTGCCCAGGGCCGCGGCCGCGGCGGACAACACACACAGGGCGGCGGCCCCCCGGTCGAACCCGGACGGTACAAGGCGGCGATGGGACCCCACGAAAGCCGCGCTCCTTCCACTGGCGGACATTGGCAGACCCGGCAGACACCGGCAGAAGCCGGCAGGCACCGGCGAACGCCGGCGGACCAGGAAACGCGCCAGACAGTAGCCGCGCCAGGGGGTGCCGACCAACGACCTCCGTGGGCACACAAAGTGACGCCCCGCCGCTGACGCAGGTCACCGGCGGGGCGTGGGGTCATTCGGAGTCATCGCAATTCGCCCGTTCGGGCGGTGCGCCGACTTGATCTTGGGGCGTCCCGGTTCTCGGAAGGTCTGGTTCCCGCGGCCCGGGTCAGACCCGGACGCCGAACATGAAGGGGCCGCCGATGGTGCCCATCGACTCGTAGCGCACGACCGTGCCCGTGCGCGGGGCGTGGATGATCTGGCCGTTGCCCGCGTAGAGGCCCACGTGGTGCAGGTCGTTGAAGAAGAAGACGAGGTCGCCGACCTGGAGCTGGCTCGTCGAGTAGATGCGGGTGCCGATCTGGGCCTGCGCCTCGGAGGTGCGCGGGATCTGCACGCCGGCCGCCGCGTAGGCCCGGGAGGTGAGGCCGGAGCAGTCGTAGGAGCTGAGGCCGGTGGCGCCGTAGACGTACGGCTTGCCGAGCTGGCTCTGGGCCCAGGCGTAGGCCGCGCCGGCCCGGCCGGAGGCGGCGGTGGAGGAACCGAGGACGTCACGCTCGCTGTCGCGGCTGGAACGGGCCTGCTCGGCGGCGAGCGCCGCCTTCTCCTTGGCCGTCAGGGTGTTGAGGAGCTTCTGCGCCTCGGCGAGCTTGCCCTGGACTTCCTTCTTCTTCTTGCCCAGTTCGGTGCGGGTGGAGGCGAGGTCCTTGAGCTTGGCGGAGGCCTCGGAGCGCTCCTGGGCGAGCTCGCGCTGCTTCTCCTGGATCTTCTTCAGCGCCTCGACCTGCTGGGCGCTGAGCTGGTCCATGGTGGACGCCTTGTCCAGGTAGTCGTCCGGGTTCGACGACAGGAACAGCTGGACGGAGGAGTCGATGGTGCCCGTGCGGTACTGGGCGGCGGCCGCCAGACCGATGCTGTCGCGCAGCTCGTTGAGCTCGTCCTGGCCGCGGGCGACGTTGTCCTGGATCGTGGAGATCTCCTTCTGGAGCTTCTCCTGCTTCTCCTTGGCGCCGTTGTACTTCTCGGTGGCCTGCTCGGCCTCCTCGTAGAGCTTGTCGACCTTCGCCTTGACCTCGTCCTTGCTCGGCTTCTCGCTCGGCGCGGCGTTGGCGGCCTGCGAACTCAGGGCTACGGCAGCAGCGGCGGCGGTGGTGAGCACGGTCACGCGCGCTCGGCTCGGCTGCTTGGGTCGACGGTGGGACGCCACGGAGGTGAACTCCTTCTTCTGAGTGATCACCCGCTCGGAGGTTCGATGGCTGACCCTAGTGACCTACTCGTGATCAGTTCAAATCCTGGCACCGAAAATATCACTGACGCGATGCATTCTTTGCCGGAACTCACCTGCCGTGACGCGCGGTTGACGCTACGTTGCGTGACAGTTCCGTCAATTCGGGCATTCGGCGAGGAGGTTGACCTTAGGGACAACGGCTTCAGGACAGCCGCTTCAGGAGCATCGCCGACGCCACCGGCCGCGCCCCCGCCCGAGCCACCCCGTCGGCCACCTCACGGTCGGTCGAGGCGACGATGACCGGCCGGCCCGGCGGCTCGGCGCGCACCAGCTGACGGATCAGCTCGTCCGCGGTGACCCCCGGCTTGGAGAACAGCACCCGCACGCCTCTCGGCGGCGCGAGCAGTACCGGAGCGGCCAGTTCGGCCCCGTCGAAGACACAGGTGACCTCCGCGCCGGTCTGCGCGGCGAGCTGCGAGAGCTGCCCGAGCAGCCTGAGACGCTGCTTCTCCAACGGCATCTGCGGATAGCCGGTCTTGGTCACGTTGTAGCCGTCGACGACGAGATGCGCCTGCGGCAGCGCGAGCAACTGGTCGAGGATCGCGGGATCATTTTCGGACAAAGCCCGGGCGGCAATGTCCTTCGGGGTCATTCGTCCCGGTTCGACCGCGTCCACGGTCTCCGCGGGCCGTACGGACACCGGCGGCAGGGCCAGTTCCCGCCGCAGCCCCTGGGCCGCGTCCAGCACGGTGTCGAGCAACAGCCGTACGCGCATGTCCTCGACGCTGCGCCCCTCGCGCGCCGCTTTGCGGGTGGCCTCCAGGGCGGCCTCCGCCTCCCCGAGCCGCGCCTTGAGCCGCCTGCTCTCGCTCTCCGCGGCGGACACGTGGGCCTGCCCCTCCGCGCGTACGGCCTCGAGCTCGCCGTGGGCCTTGCGCAGGGCCGCCTCGCCGCGCTTGACGTCACTGAGGGCCGCGCGCAGCTTGCGGTGAAGCGATTCCGCTTCCCTCTTCGCCGCCTCCAGCTCGGCGCGCAGCCCCTCGGTCTCCGTGCGGGTCTGCTCACGGGCGTGCGCGAGCTGCTCGCGCAGCCGCTCCAGCTCGGCCCTGTTCTCCTCGTCGGCGCGCTCGGCGTCCGCCCGCTGCGCCTCCTCACCGGCCGCGGCGACCAGCTTCACCCAGGCCGGGGGCCGCAGTACGTAGGCCGCGGCCGCCACGTCGAGCGGGTCCGCGGCCGGGGGCGGCGAGCCGGAGTCCAGGGCGCCGGCGAGCTCCGGCTGGACCTCTCTGAGCTTCTCCCCGATGCGCTGCCGGAACAGCGGGTCGGTCTCCAACGCGGCCGCCATCGCGTTGCCCGCGAACTTGGCCCGCCGGTTGGGCGCGAAGCGCGCGTACTGCCGCAGCTGCGCGGGCAGTTCGGCGACGGTCAGCCCGCCGAACCCGTCCGAGACGATCTGTACGACCCTGCGCCGCACGCCGTCGGGCAGCGGACGGTCGAGCACCTCGGCGGCGCCGTCGCCCGGCCCCCCGCCCGTGGTCTCCGCCATCCGTCACACCCCAATGCCTGTGCGGGGCCGCTCCCAGTCAGGAGCCGGCGCCCGGCCTGTCCACGAGTTCCACCTGGTCCACGGCGTTGCACCAGCGGCACCGCACCGACTCGATGGTCTCACTGACCACCTCGCGCTCCTCGATCTTCGGCTCGCCCGCGAGATCGAGGTGGACGTACTCGACGACCTTCGACGAGCGCGTCACGTCGAACCGGGTGAGGTTGCCGCAGAGGGTGCAGCGCCACCGCGTGGTGGCGGTCGGCAGGGGAACCGTCATCGTGACTTGTCCGCTTCCTTCTAGTGTCGTCGTTCTAGTGTCGTCGTTCTTCTGTCGTCGTTCTCACGGTGTCCGGTTGCGCCCAAGGCTCCCCGGTCCGTGTGGCTCGTAACCCTACGGCCTGGCGGGTACTCGCCGCTCGGGCGTCCACGGCGGCGAGGCGGTCTGTGCCTCTGCGTCCGTTACGTCATGCTCTGTGGTCATGATCAGCAACTGGAGCGTCACGCTCGGCAGCACGGCCAAGGCGATCAGGGCGGTTCGTCGGACATCCGCGCCGGTGACGTACGCGCTGATCGCCGTGTGCTGCGTGGTCTTCCTGGTCGGCCCGGCCTCGGGGCTCCGCCCGGCGTACGGCTCCGGCGAGGAGCTGCTCCTGGCGCAGCGGGCCTACTTCCGGCGCTGGGGTGTGATCCCCGCAGAACTGTTCGAGGGTTCCCCCCGAGCGGCCCTGACCCCCGCCACGGCCCTCTTCGTCCACGGCAGCTGGGCGCACCTGCTGGGCAACATGCTCTTCCTCTACGTCTTCGGCGCGATGACCGAGGAACGGATGGGCCGCGTCCACTTCACCCTGTTCTACGTCGGCTGCGGCTACCTCGCCCTGCTGGGTTACGCGGTCGCCAACGTCGGCTCCGAGCAGTCGCTGGTCGGCGCGTCCGGGGCGATCTCCGCCGTCCTCGGTGCGTTCCTGCACCTCTTTCCCCGGGCGCGGGTGACCAGTCTCCTGCCGTTCCTGTTCTTCCTGCCCCTGCGCTTCCCCGCGTGGGTCGTGCTGCCCTTCTGGGTGGCCGTCCAGTGGCTGGCGGCGGCGCGGGCCGGCCAGGGGCCGGGGGTGGCGTACCTGGCGCATCTGGTGGGCTTCGGGCTGGGCTTCCTCTACGCATGGGCCCGGTTCAACGGGACGACTAGAGTGAAGCCCGCCCCAGCTCCGGCCCCCGAGGGAGAGAACCAGCCGTGATCACCGCGATCGTCCTGATCAAGACCAGCGTGGACCGGATTCCCGAGATCGCGGAGTCGATCGCCGCGCTGGAGTCTGTCAGCGAGGTCTTCTCCGTCACCGGAACGTATGACCTGATCGCCATGGTGCGGGTGCGGGCGCACGAGGATCTGGCGGACGTCATTCCCGGGCGGATCAGCAAGATCCCCGGGGTGGAGGCGACGGACACGCACGTGGCGTTTCGGACGTACTCGCAGCATGATCTTGAGGCTGCGTTTGCTATCGGGCTGGACTCGTGAGGCTGTTCGCTCGCCTGATCAAGTAGGGGGCGCGGGTCGTGCGCGAGTGCGGGCCGTCGATGGCTTGTCGCGCAGTTCCCCGCGCCCCTTTGGGCGCTGATCACACCGCCGGAACGCAGCGGCCGTCTTCCGTCCTGTACGTCCACTGCGCGCCGTTGCTCACCAGTTCCCGTACCGCGCTCACGAAACGGTCGACGTGCTCGTCGGGTGTTCCCGCGCCGAAGCTGACGCGGATGGCGTTCAGGGACTTCTCGCCCGGTGCCGCCTCGGGGGCACCGCACTCACCCTGCGTCTGGGGGTCGCTGCCCAGCAGGGTGCGGACGAGGGGGTGGGCGCAGAAGAGGCCGTCGCGGACGCCGATGCCGTACTCGGCGGAGAGGGCGGCGGCGAAGTGGGAGCTGTTCCAGCCGTCGACGACGAAGGAGATCACGCCGACGCGGGGGGCGTCGTCGCCGAAGAGGGAGAGAATCCGGACCTCGGGGACTTCGGCGAGGCCCTCGCGGACCTTGGTGATCAGGTGCTGCTCGCGGGCCACCAGGGTGTCGAAGCCGGCCGCGGTGAGCGCCTTGCAGGCGGAGGCGATGGAGTAGGCGCCGATGACGTTGGGCGATCCCGCCTCGTGCCGCGCGGCGCTGTCGTGCCACTCCACGTCCACTCCCCCGTCCTCGCGCCGGGTCACCTTGCGGCTGGCGCCGCCGCCCGCGAGGTACGGGGCGGCCTCGCGCAGCCAGTCGGCGCGGCCGGCGAGGACGCCGGAGCCGAACGGGGCGTACAGCTTGTGGCCGGAGAAGGCGACCCAGTCGACGTCGAGGTCCTGCAGTGACACCGGGTGGTGGGGGGCCAGCTGGGCGGCGTCCAGGACGATGCGGGCGCCGTGCGCGTGGGCGGCGGCGGCCAGCTCCTGTACGGGCCACAGCTCGCCGGTGACGTTGGAGGCGCCGGTGACGCAGACCAGGGCCGGGCCGTGGCCCCCTTCACTGGACACGGTGCGGTCGGCGAGGGCGCGCTCCAGGGTCGCCACCGCCTGCTGAGGGGTGCGCGGGGCGTCGAGGTAGGTGACCCGGGCGTGCTGCCAGGGCAGCAGGGAGGCGTGGTGCTCGGTCTCGAAGACGAAGACCTGGCAGTCGGCGGGCAGGGCCTGGGCCAGCAGGTTGAGGGAGTCCGTCGTCGAGCGGGTGAAGATCAGCTGGTCGTCCGCGCGGCAGTCCAGGAACTCCGCGACCGTCCTGCGGGCGTTCTCGAAGAGGTCCGTCGAGAGCTGGGAGAGGTAGCCGGCGCCCCGGTGGACGCTGCCGTAGTACGGGGCGTAGGCCGCCACATCGTCCCAGACCCGCTGGAGGGCGGGGGCACTGGCCGCGTAGTCGAGCGCGGCGTAGGTGACTTCGCCGCCCGTGACGAGCGGGACGATGACATCCTGGCCCAGAACGGGCAGCGGGGCACAAACCGATGTGGCGGCGGCAGCGGTGGCGACAGACATGGCGAACTCCTGTGAGGGATAAGCGGAATCGCCGTGCGAGCGGGTACGGCTCCAGCACGGAGAAAGGTGAAAGGGGTATGCGGAGGCGGGGCTCTACGCCCTATCGCATTCGCTTGCTCACAGAAGGCTCCCTCGATGACCAGGACCCCTGGCCCCACACCTTCGAAAGTGTGCGAGGGGTCCGCGCTTGCCGTAGACCTCGCTGCCTACGGCCTGGTCTTCACCCGGGGCACCCCGCCACGGACGGAGGGTTGCCGGACAGTCGGCCGGGGCCTCATGACTGTCACTCATGACCTGAAAAGGAACCTACGTGAAGTGATCGCGGTCCCGCAACTCGTGTCCGGATCGCGGGACCGCGCCTCGGAATTCCTACGCGTTGCTCGCAGCCACCCAGCGCTCCAGCGACCGCTTCGCCGCTCCCGAATCGATCGACTCGGCGGCCTTGGCCATGCCGGCGCCGATCTGCTCGGCCAGCGTTCCGGGGCCCGGGTCGAGGGCCACGAGGGCCGCCGCCGAGTTCAGCAGGACGGCGTCACGGACCGGGCCCGTCTCGCCCTCCAGCAGCCGTCTGGCGACCTCCGCGTTGTACGACGGGTCGGCGCCGCGCAGCGCCTCCACCGGGACGAGCTCGATGCCGACGTCCCGCGGGTCGAAGGTCTCCTCGGTCACCTTGCCGTCGCGGACGACCCACACCCGGGAGGTGGCGGTCGTGGTCAGCTCGTCGAAACCGTCGTCGCCGCGGAAGACGAGGGAGGAGTTGCCGCGCTCGGCGAGGACGCCGGCGATGAGCGGGGCCAGACGCGGGTCGGCGACGCCCACCGCCTGGGCCTTCACCTTCGCGGGGTTGGTGAGCGGACCGAGGGCGTTGAAGGTCGTCCGGATGCCCAACTGTCCGCGGGCGGCGGCCACATGACGCAGGGCCGGGTGGAACTTGATCGCGAAGCAGAAGGTGATCCCGGCCTCCTCGGCGACCTCGGCCACCCGACGCGGGGTCAGTTCGAGGTTGACGCCGAGCTTCTCCAGGACGTCCGAGGCGCCGGACGCGGAGGACGCGGCCCGGTTGCCGTGCTTGACGACCTTGGCGCCCGTGCCGGCGATGACGATCGACGACATCGTGGAGATGTTCACCGTCTTCGCGCCGTCGCCGCCCGTGCCGACGATGTCGACGGTCCGCCCCGGCACCTCGATGACGTTGGCATGCTCGTACATCGTCCGGACGAGCCCGTTGATCTCCTCGACCGTCTCGCCCTTGGCGCGCAGTGCCACCGCGAATCCGGCGATCTGCGCGTCGGTCGCCTCGCCACGCATGATCAGGTCCATCGCCCAGGCGGTGTCGTCCGCGGTGAGGTCGTGGCCGTCCAGCAGGCCGTTCAGCAGCTTGGGCCAGGAACGGCCCGCCGCGGTGTCGCCTCCAGCGGGGGTCACAGCGCTCATGGGGCCGCTCCGGGGTGTCGTAGAAGAGTGTGATCCCACCCTATCCAGCCGGAAGGCACGGCGAAGGGCCCCGTCCGAAGACCGGACGGGGCCCTTTGCGGGTGGCGTGGCGACGCCGCAGCGATCAGTGGTGGCCGTGGCCGCTCGTGATCTCCCTGTACTCCTCGGCGGTCGGCTTGGGGATCTGGGACTCCTCGCCGTAGTACGCCTCGCTGAGCTTGGCGCGCAGCTTCTCGGAGCCCTTCACCTTGCGCTCGACGCCGTTCTCGTCGACCGTCGGGCCGATCTCGACCGGGTTGTACTGCTCGTGCGCCGTGAGGGTGTGCAGCGCCTCCTGGCTGAGCGGCTCGTGCACCTCGATGTACTCACCGTGCGGCAGGCGCTTGATCGTGCCGGTCTCGCGACCGTGCAGGATCTTGTCCTTGTCGCGGCGCTGGAGACCCATGCAGATCCGCTTGGTCACGACGAAGGCCAGGACCGGTCCGGCGAAGAAGCCGATCCGGACGAACCAGGTGACCGCGTTGATCGACAGATGGAAGTGGGTGGCGAAGATGTCGTTGCCACCACCGATCAGCATGATCATGTAGCCGGTGACCCAGGCGACACCGAAGGCCGTACGGGTCGGGGCGTTGCGCGGCCGGTCCAGGATGTGGTGCTCGCGCTTGTCCCCGGTGATCCAGGACTCGATGAACGGGTAGAGCGCGATCACACCGAGGAACAGACCGAAGAGCACCAGCGGGATGAACACACCCAGGACGAGCGTGTGACCCCAGAGGTTGATCTCCCAGCCCGGCATGGCACGGATCAGGCCCTCGGCGAAGCCCATGTACCAGTCGGGCTGGGCGCCCGTGGACACCTGGTCCGGCCGGTAGGGACCCATCGCCCAGATCGGGTTGATGGACGCGATGCCGGCGAGGGCCGCGATGGCGCCGAAGACCAGGAAGAAGAATCCTCCGGCCTTGGCCATGTAGACCGGCAGCAGCGGCATGCCGACGACGTTCTTGTTGGTGCGTCCGGGACCCGCGAACTGCGTGTGCTTGTGGTAGAAGACCAGGATCAGGTGGCCGACCACGAGACCGAGCATGATGCCCGGCAGCAGCAGGATGTGGATCGAGTAGAACCGGGCCACGAAGTCGTGGCCGGGGAACTCCCCGCCGAACAGGAACATCGAGATGTACGTGCCGACGATCGGCGTGGACAGGATCGCGCCCTGGGTGAAGCGGACACCGGTGCCGGAGAGCAGGTCGTCCGGGAGCGAGTAGCCGGTGAAACCGGTGAACATGCCCAGGACGAACAGCAGGAAGCCGAACAGCCAGTTGATCTCACGCGGCTTGCGGAAGGCGCCCGTGAAGAAGACGCGCATCATGTGCACGAACATGCCGGCGAGGAAGATGACCGCCGCCCAGTGGTGGATCTGCCGGATGAGCAGACCACCGCGGACGTCGAAGGAGATGTGCAGCGTGGAGCTGAACGCCTCCGACATCAGCTGGCCCTGCAGCGGGACGTAGCTGCCGTGGTACTCCACCTCGTTCATCGACGGGTGGAAGAACAGCGTCAGGTACACACCCGTGAGGATGATGATGATGAAGCTGTAGAGGCAGATCTCACCCAGCATGAAGGACCAGTGGTCCGGGAAGATCTTGCGCATGTTGGTCTTGGCCAGGGAGTAGATCCCGAGCCGGCCGTCGGCCCAGTCGGCGACGCGCTCGCCGGCCGGCGCCTTCCCGCGCGAGCGGCCCGCCGCAGCGGCTGATGCCGACGTGGTGTTCTCGTTCGTGCTCATCCGCGCTCCCAGAAAGCAGGACCGACGGGCTCTTCGAAGTCGCCGAGCGCCTCGAGGTAGCCCTCGTCGTTCACGCCGATGCGCAGCTGCGGCAGGGCGTGCCCGGCGGGGCCGAAGATCACTCGGGCACCGTCGGAGAGGTCGAAGGTGGACTGGTGGCAGGGGCACAGCACGTGGTGCGTCTGCTGCTCGTACAGGGAGATCGGGCAACCGACGTGGGTGCAGATCTTCGAGTACGCGACGATGCCCTCGTGCGACCACTCGAGCTCGCGCTTGTCCTTGATGTTGTCCGGCTGGAGCCGGACGATCATCAGGGCCGACTTGGCGATCTCGTTCTGGAAGTCCTCGTCGTGCTCCTTCAGGCCCTCGGGCTTGGCGAAGGTGAGAGAGCCGACGGCGACGTCCGAGGGACGCAGCGGCTCGTCCGTGTTCATGTTGACGAGCAGCTTGCCCTTGGCCCACAGCGTGTGGCGCAGCTTGTCCTCGGGCAGCGGGCCCAGGTCGCGCAGCAGGACGACACCGGAGAGCGGCACCAGCGTGAGCGCGCCGAACAGGGTGGTGCGGATCAGCTTGCGACGGCCGATCGCCGACTCCTTGGCGCCTTCCCGGAAGTCCGCGAAGACCTTCTCGCGGACCTCGGGGGACGCCTCGATCGCGTGCCGGTCGTCGGCGATCTCCACGTCGGACATCAGGGTGCGGGCCCAGTGGACCGCGCCCGCGCCGATGCAGAACAGCGCCCCGCCCAGCGTCAGGCCCAGCGCGAAGTTCAGCGCGCTGATGTGCCCGAGCGGGAAGACGAAGATCGACTTGTCGGCCGGGATCGCGACGTACGAGGCGATGAAGCCGATGGTGGCCAGCATCGACACCGTGAACAGGAAGGCGACGGCACGCTCGGACCGCTTCGCGGCCCGCTCGTCGATGTCCTGGACGCGGTGCTCGTGGGGCGGCAGGCCCGGGTCGGCGAACGGGTTCTTCTCGTCCACGACCCCTACGCCGCCATGGGCGTTGTCCTGCTCAGCGGGCAGGTTCTCTTCTGGAATGTCTTGGCTACTCATGACTTCTTGGCCTTTGCGGTCCGGGCGGCGACCCACACGGCGACGGCGATCAGGCCGCCGAGACCGAAGATCCAGCCGAACAGACCCTCGCTGACCGGCCCGAGGCCGCCGAGCTCGAGACCGCCGGGGCTCTCCGTCTCATCACCGTTGACCGCGTTCAGGTAGGCGATGATGTCCTTCTTGTTCTGCTCCGACAGCGTGGTGTCGGGGAAGGAGGGCATGTTCTGCGGGCCGGTCTGCATGGCCTCGTAGATGTGCTTCGGGTCCACGCCCTCGAGCGTCGGCGCGAACTTGCCCTTGGTCAGGGCACCGCCCTTGCCGGTGAAATTGTGGCACTGCGCGCAGTTGGTGCGGAAGAGCTCGCCGCCCTTGGCGATGTCCGCGCCCTCCGGGCCGTACTCGGCCTTGGTGGGGACG
The DNA here is from genome assembly GCF_056436655.1 of Streptomyces sp. NPDC043427. Taxonomy (NCBI): domain Bacteria; kingdom Bacillati; phylum Actinomycetota; class Actinomycetes; order Kitasatosporales; family Streptomycetaceae; genus Streptomyces; species Streptomyces sp. NPDC043427. Next base: position 305,449 of record NZ_JBWKCC010000001.1, read on the forward strand.
GCCGGACCGGCGCCCAGCGACGAGATGTACGCGGCCAGCTGGTCGATCTGCGCCTGCGTGTAGACGACCTTCTTCTTCGGCACCTGGGCGCCCTGGGAGGTCGCCGCCGGCATACGGCCGGTGCCGACCTGGAAGTCGACCGCCGCGGCGCCCACGCCGACCAGGCTCGGACCGTCGGACGAACCCTGACCGCCGGTGCCGTGGCAACTGGCGCAGCCGACGGCATAGAGCTTCTTGCCCTCGTCGATGGCTAGGGACTGGGCAGTGTCATCGGCCTTCGCCTTGCTCGCGGGCGCGAACGCGGCGTACAGCCCCCCAGTGCATGCCAGCGCCAGGAGTAGGACGACGAGCGCCGCCAGCGGATGGCGTCGTCGTGCGGAGAGCTTTTTCACGGATTACCCCGGTGTCAGGATCTTCTGCGTCGATGCTTCGGGAAGGTGCGCGTGACCGCGCTTGGGAACGGGCCCTGCTACTTGATCATGTAGATCGTGGCGAAGAGGCCGATCCAGACGACATCGACGAAGTGCCAGTAGTAGGACACGACGATCGCAGCGGTCGCCTGCTCGTGGGTGAACCTCTTGGCCGCGTACGTACGCCCGAGGACCAGCAGGAAGGCGATGAGACCGCCCGTCACGTGCAGGCCGTGGAAGCCGGTGGTCAGATAGAAGACCGAGCCGTACGGATCGGAGGAGAGCGAGAGCCCGTCCTTCTTCACCAGCTCGGTGTACTCGTAGATCTGACCGCCGATGAAGATCGCGCCCATGATGAAGGTGACGATGAACCAGCCCCGGAGCTTCTTCACGTCACCGCGCTCGGCGGCGAAGACGCCGAGCTGGCAGGTGAGGGAGGAGAGCACCAGGATCGTGGTGTTGGTCGCCGAGAACGGGAAGTTCAGGGCGTGCGCCATTTCCTTCCAGTGATCGGGTCCCGTCACCGATCGCAGGGTGAAGTACATCGCGAAGAGGGCCGCGAAGAACATCAGCTCGGAACTCAACCAGATGATGGTTCCGACGCTGGTGAGGTTCGGCCGGTTGACCGACGGGTGCGCGTGCCCGGTTTCTGTCGTCGTTGCTGTCGCCACGACCGACATTATGTCGGTCGCTTATCCAGCCCTCACCCCGGGGGGTGCCGTTGGGGGTGTCCGTACCGTGTGTAGTGCCCGTATGGCCCATCGAAGTGCCGTTCCGGCAGGTGTTGACGCGGTGTCCAAGGGGGTAGCATCCGCCGCATCGGTCCTGTCCGTACGACGCTGACGTCTCGGAGGAACAATGCAGCCGACCGCCACGGTGCTGGTCTACAGCGACAACTCCAACACCCGCGAACAGGTGAGGCTGGCGACGGGCCGCAGGCCTGCTCCGGACGTGCCCGTGGTGGAGTTCCTGGAGTGCGCCACGCCCGCCGCCGTGATCCGGGAGCTGGACAGGGGCGGGATCGACGTCTGTGTCCTGGACGGCGAGGCCGTGCCCATGGGGGGCATGGGCGTGTGCCGGCAGATCAAGGACGAGGTCTTCAACTGCCCTCCGGTGCTGCTGCTGATCGCCCGCCCGCAGGACGCGTGGCTGGCCACCTGGAGCCGTGCGGACGCCGCGGTGACGCTTCCGGTGGACCCGGTGGAGTTCGCGGCCGCCCTGGCCAACCTGATGCGCCGGAAGAAGCTCGCGAGCGCCTGAGGCGGGCTGCGGGCTCTGCGGCGGCCCCTCCGGGGCTGCGCCGCCTCTGCCGTTCTCTCTCGGGCGCTCAGACGCTCTGGGGCCGCAGCCGGGCCTGGTCAGCCGGGCTGGGCGCGTTCGGCGTGCCGGCCACCAGGGCGCTGCCGGTGCGCCAGCTCTCCCAGGCCAGGTTCCAGTCGCCGAAGCCGTTGCCGAACGGCTCCATCGTGTGGCCCGCGCTGTTGACCACCTGGACGATGTCGCCCTCGCGGATGTTCTCGAAGAACCACTGGGCGTTCTCGGTGCTCATGCCGGTGCAGCCGTGGCTGACGTTCGCTGAGCCCTGGGAGCCCACGGACCAGGGGGCGGCGTGGACGTACTCGCCGCTCCAGGTGACCCGGGTGGCGAAGTAGACGGGCAGGTCGTACGAGTCGGACGATCCCTCGGCGATGCCCACGGTGCTGCTGCGCATGCGTACGAAGCGTTCCTTGCCGAGGACGACCTTGACGCCGTTGCGGGTGTCGAAGCCGGGCTTGCCGGTGGTGACCGGGATCTGCTTGATCTCCGCGTCGTTCTTGTAGACCGTCATGGAGTGCGCCGCGGCGTCGGTGACGGCGATGACCCGGTCGCCGGTGGTGATCTTCAGGGACTTGGCCTTGCCGCCCCACAGCCGGTCGCCGACCTTGATGCCCTCCAGGTTGCTGCGCACCTGGATCGTGGCGTTGGTGGGCCAGTACTCCTTGGGGCGGTAGTGGAGCTTCTTGTCGTCCACCCAGTGCCAGGCGCCCTGTGCCGCGGGCTTCGAGGTGACCTTCAGGGCGCGTTCGACGACGGCGCGCTGGGCGGCGTCCTTGACGGGCTTGTTCAGCTCGGCCGTGATGGGCTGCCCGACGCCGTACGTGCCGGACTTGGGGCCGAAGGTGACGTCCAGGGTCTTCCTGGTGGTGGGCTTGCCGGTGTGGAAGGTCAGGACGCGGCGGCCGGGGGCGCCGTCCTCGTCCTCCGTGCTCACGCGCACCGTGTAGTGGGCGTTGGCGGCGAGGGGTTCGGTGCTGTGCCAACGGGCGCCGTCGGCGGAGAGTTCTCCCGCCACGTAGCGACCCGTGGCGTCTATGGCCGTGACGTCCGTGATGCGCCCGTCGGAGTCCTCGGAGGTGACCTCCAGGGGTTTGTCCGGGTCGGCCTTCTTGCCTTCCCCTGAGGGGGCGTTGAAGGCGATCTGGTCCGACGCGTCGTACGGCGCGGCCGACAGCGGGTTGCCGTCGCTGCTGCATCCAGGGACCGCGGTGGTGAGGGCGACCACCAGCAGGGTGCAGCCGGCGGCGGTGCGGGTGCGAGGTGTGTGGCTCATGGTTCGACGCTAGGAACGTTCGTCAAGAGCGGCGCGCCGGGTAACCCGTACGAGGGATCGTTCTTGCGGCAAACGCGGGAGCCCGGACACTCCTCACGGAGTGTCCGGGCTCCCGCAGAGCGCCGCACTTGTTACTGGGTGCGGTTCTCACCGCGGTAGTACTCGAAGACCCAGCCCCAGACGCCGATCAGGATCAGCGGGGCGGAGAAGTAGAGCAGCCACCAACCGACCGCGACACCGAGGAAGGCGAGGGCACCGCCGATGCCCAGCGACAGCGGCTGCCAGCTGTGCGGGCTGAAGAAGCCCAGCTCGCCGGCGTCGTCCGCGACGTCCGCCTCCTTGTTGTCCTGGGCGCCCGTGTCGACCCGCCGGGCCGTGAAGCCCAGGTAGAAGCCGATCATGATGGACAGACCGAAGGCCAGGAACAGGGCCGTCGTACCGGCGGGCTCCTTCGACCACACGCCATAGACGATCGCCATGACGAGGATGAAGACGCTCAGCCAGATGAACATCTTGCCCTGGATCTTCACTTGCCGGCCTCCTTGCTGCCCGCGATGGCGCTCGCACCGTGATCGCTGTGCTCCAGCTGCTCGAGCGCGGCGATCTCAGGGTGGTGCAGATCGAACGCCGGGGATTCGCTGCGGATCCGCGGCAGGGTGAGGAAGTTGTGCCGCGGGGGCGGGCAGGCGGTCGCCCACTCGAGCGAACGGCCGTACCCCCACGGGTCGTCGACGCCGACCGGCTTGCCGTACTTGGCGGTCTTCCACACGTTGTAGAAGAACGGCAGGATCGACGCGCCGAGCACGAAGGAGCTGATCGTCGAGATCGTGTTCAGGGCGGTGAAGCCGTCGGCCGCGAGGTAGTCCGCGTAACGACGCGGCATGCCCTCGGCACCCAGCCAGTGCTGGACCAGGAAGGTGCCGTGGAAGCCGACGAACAGGGTCCAGAAGGTGATCTTGCCGAGACGCTCGTCGAGCATCTTGCCGGTCATCTTCGGCCACCAGAAGTGGAAGCCGGCGAACATCGCGAAGACGACCGTACCGAACACGACGTAGTGGAAGTGGGCCACCACGAAGTACGAGTCGGAGACGTGGAAGTCCATCGGCGGCGAGGCCAGGATGACACCGGTCAGACCACCGAAGGTGAAGGTGATCAGGAAGCCGGTCGCCCAGAGCATCGGTGTCTCGAAGGACAACGAGCCCTTCCACATCGTTCCGATCCAGTTGAAGAACTTCACGCCCGTGGGTACGGCGATGAGGAACGTCATGAAGGAGAAGAACGGCAGGAGCACTCCGCCGGTGACGTACATGTGGTGCGCCCACACCGTCACGGAGAGACCGGCGATCGTGATCGTCGCGGCGATCAGGCCCATGTAACCGAACATCGGCTTGCGGCTGAAGACCGGGATGATCTCACTGATGATGCCGAAGAACGGTAGGGCGATGATGTACACCTCTGGATGGCCGAAGAACCAGAAGAGGTGTTGCCACAGCAAGGCTCCGCCGTTGGCCGCGTCGAAGACGTGGGCACCGAACTTGCGGTCCGCCTCCAGGGCGAACAGCGCGGCCGCGAGGACCGGGAAGGCCAGCAGGACCAGGACGGCGGTCAGCAGCACGTTCCACACGAAGATCGGCATGCGGAACATGGTCATGCCCGGTGCGCGCATGCAGATGATCGTCGTGATGAAGTTGACCGAGCCGAGGATCGTGCCGAAGCCGGAGAAGGCCAGGCCCATGATCCACAGGTCGGCGCCGATGCCCGGGCTGCGGACCGCGTCCGACAGCGGGGAGTAGGCGAACCAGCCGAAGTCGGCCGCACCCGACGGCGTCAGGAATCCGCCGACCGCGATCAGCGAGCCGAACAGGTACAGCCAGTAGGCGAACATGTTCAGCCGCGGGAACGCCACGTCCGGCGCGCCGATCTGCAGCGGCATGATCCAGTTCGTGAAGCCGGCGAACAGCGGCGTCGCGAACATCAGCAGCATGATCGTGCCGTGCATCGTGAACGCCTGGTTGAACTGCTCGTTCGACATGATCTGCAGACCCGGACGGGCCAGCTCGGCGCGCATGAACAGCGCCATCACGCCACCGATGACGAAGAACGCGAACGACGTGACGAGGTACAGCGTGCCGATCGTCTTGTGGTCCGTGGTCGTCAGCCACTTGATGACGACTTCACCGCGGCGTTGGCGCCGGACCGGCAGCTCGTCCTGGTAGTGGGACCCTGCTGCCGCGGCACCCTGGGGTTCGTTGAGGATGCTCACAGGTTGTTCGTCTCCCGGTTCTTCTCGTGGCTCGTCTGCTCGATGCCCGCGGGAACGTAACCGGTCTGCCCCTTCTTGGCGAGGTCCTTGAGGTGCTGCTCGTAGCGCTCGGGGGAGACGACCTTCACGTTGAACAGCATCCGGGAGTGGTCGACGCCGCAGAGCTCGGCGCACTTGCCCAGGAAGGTGCCCTGCTTGTTCGGGGTCACCTGGAAGGCATTGGTGTGGCCCGGGATGACGTCCTGCTTCATCAGGAACGGCACCACCCAGAAGGAGTGGATGACGTCACGCGAGGTGAGGATGAAGCGGACCGTCTTGCCCTCGGGGAGCCAGAGGGTCGGGCCCGGGTTGTGGGTCTGCGGGTTCCGCTCATTGGGGGTGCCGCAGGTGTAGACGCCGCCCGCGTCCGCCGGGAACTGGTCCTTGAACCGGTTGGGAATCGCGTCCAGGTTCTCGTCGGTCTTCGCGTCACCGGTGGAACCGTCGACGTTCTCGATGTAGTTGAAGCACCAGCTCCACTGGAAGCCCACGACGTTGACCGTGACGTCGGGCTTCTTGTCGAGGCTCAGGAGCTTCGACTCGTCGCGGGCGGTGAAGTAGAACAGCACCGAGACGATGATGATCGGAACGACCGTGTAGAGCGCCTCGATCGGCATGTTGTACCGGGTCTGCGGAGGTACCTCCACCTTGGTGCGGCTGCGCCGGTGGAAGATCGCACTCCACAGGATCAGGCCCCACACCAGCACGCCGACGGCGAGCGCGGCAGCCCAGGATCCCTGCCACAGGGAGAGGATCCGCGGAGCCTCTTCCGTGGTGGGGGTGGGCATACCAAGGCGGGGGAAGTCCTCCCATGTGCAACCGGTGGCGGTCGCCAGGACCAGGCCCGCGGTCATTGCCTGCAGCAGCTTCCGCCGCATCGGGCGCCGCGGCGAGCGGTCGGAGCCGTTGGGACTCACGTAGCGCCTTCCCGAGAGTCTCGCCCGCGCGGATTGAGCTGCGGCCTTCTCGCTGGTCGGTCGCCGCCCTGCGTCGGGCAGGGGTTTGGATGTTTATGCGGACCAAACCCTACTGGACGCCATCCGGCGGTTCGCGGGGAGGGGTGCCTAGTGGATGGAGTGGTTCGCTGGTTTGGCGGCCGTGGGTTCGTTGTGGCTTGTCGCGCCCCGCGGCGGAGTCGCATACGTACCCAGCCCCGCGCCCCTTTTGCACGTTGCGGTGACCGGCGGTTTAGCGTTGCCGTGTGGGCTACTTCGACGCTGCTTCCAGCGCTCCTCTCCATCCCGTTGCTCGGCAGGCTCTGCAGGCCTCACTCGACGAAGGGTGGGCCGACCCTGCCCGCCTGTACCGGGAGGGGCGCAGGGCCCGGATGCTGCTTGACGCCGCGCGAGAGGCCGCCGCCGAGGCGGTGGGGTGCCGGGCGGACGAGCTGGTGTTCACCCCGTCCGGTACGCGTGCCGTGCACAGCGGGATCGCCGGGGCGTTGGCGGGCCGCCGACGGAGCGGGCGCCACCTGATCGTGTCATCGGTCGAACACTCCTCGGTGCTCCATTCGGCAGAGTCCTTCGAGGCGGACGGCGGGGCGGTGACGCGGGTGCCGGTGTCGCGGACGGGGGCGGTGGCCGTCGAGGCGTACCGGGAGGCCCTGCGGCCGGACACGGCTCTGGCGTGTCTTCAGTCGGCCAACCACGAGGTGGGGACGGAGCAGCCGGTGGCGGAGGTGGCCGAGGTGTGCCGGACGGCGGGCGTGCCGTTGCTGGTGGACGCGGCGCAGTCGTTGGGGTGGGGGCCAGTGGAGGGTGGCTGGTCGGTTTTGACGGGGAGTGCCCATAAATGGGGTGGGCCGTCAGGGGTTGGGCTGCTTGTCGTGCGCAAGGGGGTTCGGTTCGCGGCACAAGGGCCCGTGGACGAGCGGGAGTCGGGGCGGGCGGCCGGGTTCGAGAACATCCCGGCGATCGTGGCCGCGGCGGCCTCGCTGCGGGCGGTGCGCGCGGAGGCGGCGGCCGAGGCGGTACGGCTGCGGGAGCTGACGGACCGGATCCGGGCGCGGGTGCCGGAGCTGGTCGCGGACGTGGAGGTGGTGGGGGATCCCGTGCGGCGGCTGCCCGGGGTCGTCACCTTCTCCTGCCTCTACGTCGACGGGGAGACCCTGCTGCACGAGTTGGACCGGGCGGGCTTCTCCGTCTCCTCCGGGTCGTCGTGCACGAGCAGCACGCTGACGCCGAGTCATGTTCTGAAGGCGATGGGGGTGCTGAGTGAGGGGAACGTACGGGTGTCGCTGCCGCCGGGCACGCCCGCGGAGGACGTCGAGCGGTTCCTCTCGGTCCTCGGGGACGCGGTGACCACGGTGCGGGAGAAGCTCGGCGCGCCGGCACCGGCCACGGTCGTGAGCGAGGACTCCCTCGTCGTGGACGCGCTGGGCAAGCGCTGCCCGATCCCGGTGATCGAGCTCGCCAAGGTCATCGGGGACGTGCCGGTCGGGGGCACGGTCCGCGTCCTCGCGGACGACGAGGCGGCCCGGCTCGACATCCCGGCGTGGTGCGAGATGCGGGGGCAACAGTACGTGGGTGAGGAACCGGCGGACCAGGGCTCGGCCTACGTGGTCCGCCGGGTGTCCTGATCAGTTCAGGTGCTTCTTGACCTCAGCGGCGGCCTCGTCGCCGTACGCCTTGGCGAAGCGGTCCATGAAGTGGCCGCGGCGCAGCTGGTACTCCTGGGTGCCGACCGTCTCGATGACGAGAGTCGCCAGCATGCAGCCGACCTGGGCGGCGCGCTCCAGGGAGACGTCCCAGGCCAGGCCGGAGAGGAAGCCGGCGCGGAAGGCGTCGCCGACGCCGGTGGGGTCGGCCTTGCGCTCCTCGTCGGGGACGCCGACCTCGATCGGGTCCTCGCCGGCCTGCTCGATACGGACGCCGCGCGAGCCGAGGGTGGTCACCCGGTGGCCGACCCGGGAGAGGATCTCCGCGTCGGTCCAGCCCGTCTTGGACTCGATGAGGCCCTTCTCGTACTCGTTGGAGAAGAGGTACGTCGCCCCGTCCAGCAGTATCCGGATCTCCTCGCCGTTCATCCGGGCGATCTGCTGGGAGAAGTCGGCGGCGAACGGGATGGAGCGGGAGCGGCACTCCTCGGTGTGGCGGAGCATGGCCTCCGGGTCGTCCGCGCCGATGAGGACCAGGTCGAGGCCGCCGACGCGGTCCGCGACCGTCTTCAGCTCGATGAGGCGGGCCTCGCTCATCGCGCCCGTGTAGAACGAGCCGATCTGGTTGTGATCGGAGTCGGTGGTGCACACGAAGCGCGCGGTGTGCAGCGTCTCGGAGATACGGACCGAGTCGGTGTCGACACCGTGCCGGTCCAACCAGGCGCGGTACTCGTCGAAATCGGAGCCCGCGGCGCCCACCAGGATCGGCTGCGTGCCCAGCTGGCCCATGCCGAAGGCGATGTTCGCGCCCACTCCGCCCCGGCGTACGTCGAGCTGGTCGACCAGGAACGACAGCGAGACCGTGTGCAACTGATCCGCGACGAACTGGTCGGCGAAGCGGCCGGGGAAGGTCATGAGGTGGTCGGTGGCGATGGAGCCGGTGACTGCGATGCGCACGGCGTGGACTCTCCTGGGGGGAGACGGATTGACAGTTCACGCTATCGGGTCGGCGCCGGGCTCTGAAGCAGGCAAAACTACCCGATAGTAGATCTTTCTTCGCAGGCTTCCGCGTGCATACGGTTCCCTCATGACGAACCTTACGGTCCATGCCCCCGCTCCGGTCGACATCGAGGTCGATCTGGCGTCGTTGCGCGGTGACTGCGCCAGGATGGCTCCGCACTGGGCGGCTCCCGACCGGATCGTTTCCGCTCCGGTCTCCCCCTCGCTCATCCATGGCGTGACGGTGCCGTCGTCGTCGGCGCGGCTGCTGGACGCGATGTCGGATTACGGGGACTGAGCCGACCGCTTCGAGGGCACGGGCGCTTTGTGAGGGAACCGTGCGCTCCCCCGCTGCGTCCCATCGCTGTCCCCCGTAAAGAGGATGCGGGATACGACAGCAGTGCAGCCGAAGGAGCGATGCGGTGAACACCGAGCGACCCGAGAACGACGACTCCACGGGCGCCTCCGGCCTGGTTCCGGAGGATGCCCGGGAGGAGAAGGGGGCTGTCGGCTCGGGAGAGGGCAAGGTCGAGGCCGGGGCGGAGACCGAGGCAGACGCCGAGGCCGTTTCCAGGGCTGAGAAGACCGACGCGGCCGCCGAGACCGAGGACGCCTCCGGGGCAGAGGAAACCGACGCCGCACCCGCGGCAGACGGCACCCCCGCGACCGCGGCCGAGGGCACCCTTGCGGCTGAGGAGGCCGACACCACCCCTGCGGGCGAGGAGAGCGCCGCCGCACCCCAAAGCGAAGAGGCCGGCCCCGCCGCTCAGGCCGAGCGGACCGGTGCCGCCCCCGAGGCCGACGAGGCCGAGGACGCGTCCGACACCGAGGAAGCGGCTGCCGCACCCGCCGCCGTAGAGGCCAAGGACGCGCCCGGCACCGTAGAGGCCGAGGACACGCCCGGCGCCGTAGAGGCCGAGGACACGCCCGGCTCCGAAGAGGTCAGGGACGCATCCGGCGCCGAAGAAGCCCCCTCTGCTGACGCCACCGCCGCCGCGCCCGGCGCGGAGGAAGGCGTTGCTGCCGCCGCCGCGCTCGGTGACGAGCCCACCGTCGGTCGCGGCGAGTCCGACGCGCCCTCCGTCATCCACGGCGAACACCCCGCCGACCTGCGCGCCCGTCGCCGCTCCCCCGCGATCATCGCCTCCGTCGCCGCCGCCGTGCTGCTCGTCGGGGGCGGTGGGGCGTATCTCGCGGCGAACGCGTCCGGTGGGTCCGGGGGCCGTACGGAGTCGGGGGCGCCCGGTGGGGACGGCACTCCGCCGACGCTCGCGCTGGACGGCTACTCCGAGACGAGCCCGAGCGGCGGCAGCAACGGCATCGCGCCGGGTGAGCCCAACCCGTACGGCCAGACGTACAAGGTCGACGGAAAGCTCCCGGACGGCCCCGACTCGGCGCCCGTGTACTGGGCGAAGGGCCAGGTCACCAAGGACCAGGTGGCCGATCTCGCCGAGGCGCTCGGTGTCGACGGGACGCCGGTGGCCGAGGGCGAGGTCTGGAAGGCCGGTCCGGCGAAGGCCGGCGAGGGGCCGAGTCTGCAGGTGGACCGGCAGGCGCCGGGGGCCTGGACGTTCACCCGGTACGCGCCGGGCACGGACAACTGCAAGGGCGGCGCCGCCGTCTGCACGCAGGATCCGGTGGCCCCGGCCGTCGACCCGGTGAGTGTGGAGGCCGCGAAGAAGGCGGCCGCACCGATTCTCAAGGCACTGGGCCAGGACGACGCGAAGGTGGACGCGAGCCAGGTCATGGGTGCCCAGCGGGTCGTGAACGCCGATCCCCAGGTCGACGGCCTGCCCACCTACGGCTGGACGACCGGGCTGACCGTCGGCGCGCAGGGCGAGGTCGTCGGCGGCAGCGGCCAGCTGGACGCGCCGGTGAAGGGAGCCACGTATCCGGTGCTCAGCGCGCAGAAGACGCTCGACCTGATGAAGACGGCACCGGGGGGCGACCACCGGATGGGCATCGGCGGCTGCGCCAGCGCCGTACCGCTGAAGGACCGGCTGGAGGCCCCGTGCGGGTCATCGGCCGACGCTCCCGCGACGGAGTCCGCCACGATCACGGACGCCGTGTTCGGACTGGCCTCGCACACCGCGCGGGGGCAGCAGACGCTGGTGCCCTCGTGGCTGTTCGAGGTTCGCACGCCGGGGTCCGAGGACGTCTACACGATGACGTATCCGGCGGTCGACCCGAAGTACCTGACCTCGACCCTCACGAGCGAGCCGTCGGGGCAGCCCAGCCCGCGGCCGAGCAGCCCCGGCGACGAGGCCACGGGAGCGCCGCGTGACGTCCAGGTGGACGGTTACACGGCCGAGGGCAGGGAGCTGACGGTGAGCTTCACCGGCGGGGTGTGCGCGGACTACAAGACGACGGCGAAGGAGAGCGGGGACAAGGTCACCGCCACCGTGACCGCGACGCCGTACAAGGACAAGGTCTGCATCATGATCGCCAAGGTCTTCCACCAGACCGTGCAGCTGGACGAGCCGCTCGGCGACCGGAAGGTGGTCGGCGCGGACGGCAAGGCGGTCCCGCTGGAGAAGCCCGGGGCGCGGCTGCCGGAGACGTCGGCGCGGTAGTCCCCGGTACGCACGAAGGCGGCGGTCCCTCCGAAGAGGGCCGCCGCCTTCGTATGGGTTCAGCTGGGTTCAGCCGACGGGGTCGGCTCAGTTGAAGGAGTCGCCGCACGCGCAGGAGCCCGTCGCGTTCGGGTTGTCGATCGTGAAGCCCTGCTTCTCGATGGTGTCCACGAAGTCGATCGAGGCGCCGCCCAGGTACGGGGCGCTCATTCGGTCGGTGACGACCTTGACGCCACCGAAGTCCTTGACCACGTCACCGTCGAGGGAACGCTCGTCGAAGAACAGCTGGTAACGCAGGCCGGAGCAGCCGCCGGGCTGAACGGCGACGCGCAGCGCCAGATCGTCGCGGCCTTCCTGGTCGAGCAGGGCCTTGACCTTCGCCGCGGCGGCGTCGGACAGGATGATGCCGTCGTCGGTGACGGTGCTGGTCTCGTCCGATACGGACATCTACATCTCTCCCGGGTTGTACGGAGACTGCTTGCCGACGGTTGCAACCGTCGGGGCCGCGGATTCATTCCGGGCCGAGGACTTGTTTCCCCTTTTCCCTTTCATGCTCGCACACACGCGGGGGAGCAAGAAGGCGGCGCCGGGATTCATGTCACATCGACGCAATGGGCATCGTCAAAGTGACGTGAAGCGGTTATGATAGATAACGTCAATTCGACGAAAAGTAGAAAGGGTGCGTGTCGTGACCACCGCCCCCACCCAGGAGCTCGACGTACAGCCGACGCCCCTTGCCCTGCTGCTCCTCGGCCGTGAGGCCGACCCGAAGAGCGAGCGGGGCGTGGAGTGCCCCGGCGACCTCCCCTCCCCGTCCGACCCGGACCTGGTCGAGCGCGCCCGCGCGGCCAAGGAGAAGCTCGGGGACAAGGTCTTCGTGCTCGGCCACCACTACCAGCGCGACGAGGTCATCCAGTTCGCGGACGTGACGGGTGACTCCTTCAAGCTGGCCCGCGACGCGGCCGCCCGGCCGGAGGCCGAGTACATCGTCTTCTGCGGTGTGCACTTCATGGCGGAGTCCGCGGACATCCTGACCGGCGACGACCAGAAGGTCGTCCTGCCCGACCTGGCCGCCGGCTGCTCCATGGCCGACATGGCGACGGCCGAGCAGGTCGCCGAGTGCTGGGACGTGCTGACCGAGGCGGGCATAGCCGAGCGGGTCGTGCCCGTGTCGTACATGAACTCGTCCGCGGACATCAAGGCGTTCACGGGCAAGCACGGCGGCACGATCTGCACGTCGTCGAACGCGAAGCGGGCCCTGGAGTGGGCCTTCGAGCAGGGCGAGAAGGTCCTGTTCCTGCCCGACCAGCACCTCGGCCGCAACACCGCCGTCCGCGACATGGGCATGTCCCTGGAGGACTGCGTCGTCTACAACCCGCACAAGCCGAACGGCGGGCTGACGACGGAGGAGTTGCGCGCCGCGAAGATGATCCTGTGGCGGGGTCACTGCTCGGTGCACGGCCGCTTCAGCCTGGAGTCGGTGCGGGACGTGCGTGAGCGCATCCCTGGCGTGAACGTGCTGGTCCACCCGGAGTGCAAGCACGAGGTGGTCGCCGCCGCGGACTACGTCGGTTCGACCGAGTACATCATCAAGGCGCTGGAGGCTGCCCCGGCCGGCTCCAAGTGGGCCATCGGCACGGAGCTGAACCTGGTCCGCCGCCTGGCGAATCGCTTCGCCCCCGAGGGCAAGGAGATCGTCTTCCTCGACAAGACGGTCTGCTTCTGCTCGACCATGAACCGCATCGACCTCCCCCACCTGGTCTGGACCCTGGAGTCCCTGGCCGAGGGCAACCTCGTCAACCGCATCGAGGTCGACAAGGAGACCGAGGCGTTCGCGAAGCTGGCGCTGGAGCGGATGCTGGCGCTGCCGTAGCCCGTCCGGGCAACTACACGGCCGACCACCTCACCCCGAGTCGGGCTTCCGCTCGGGGTGAGCGGGGTCGAGGCTGAAGACGGTGCCGTCGGGGTTCAGCACCACCAGGGCACCTTCGTCGAGGAAGACCTTCGACGCATAGGGAACGCCGACGACCTGGTCGGCCCGCGGGGAGGATTCCCACAGCAGGGTGCCCTCGCGGGCGTCGAGGGCGGCGACGCGCCCGCTGGCGCTGGCCACGTACACCGTGCGCCCCTGCCCGTCTGCGACCGGCGTACCGGGCTGCTGAAGGGTCGTCGAGGTCTGCCACAGCAGCTTGCCCGTCTCGGGCGACACGGCGGTCATCCGGCCGCTGGAGGAGGCGAACAGAAGTACGCCGTGCACCAGGGTCGCGTCCCCGCGCGGGCTGCCCGCCAGCTTCTTCGCCCGTACGGCCCCGGTGCCCGGGTCCAACAGCAGGACGTTGGTGTACTCGATCTCCTCGGCGCTCGTGGGGGCCCGGTCGCCGTATTCCACGAAGACCAGGTCACCGTCGAGGGTGCCGAGCGGGTCGCCGTCGATGTCCGGGGCGTCCTTCCGCCGCGTCGTGCCGTCCGCCAGGTCGAAGGCGAAGAGCACGTTGTCGGCGGGCTCCTTCGTCATGTCGGCGCATGCCGCGTAGGGGCGCCCGTCGACGTCGTGGAACTCGCAGCCGTAGCCGGACGGGACGGGTGCGGTCCAGCGTGCCTTGCCGTCACGCGGCGACCGGGCGGTCACACGGTTGCCGTCCGGGGTCAGGAGCAGGTCTCCGACGAGGGCCGTCTCCAGGCTGTCCGAGTCCACCGGGTGTGACCACAGCCGCCTGCCGCTGTCCGTGTCGAGGGCGACGACACTGGTCACCTCGTCGTCCCGCGCGTCGTTCATGACCAACTGGGTGTACAGCAGCACACCTTCACGCACCCCGAGGACCACGCTGGTGTAGCTTCCCCGCTCCACCCCGGAGGGCTGGGAATCCGCCCGCCAGGCGATCCTGCCCGTCAGACCGTCCACGCGGACCGGGAGGGTGCCGTCTCCACCGCAGTACAGGGCGCCCTCCCCCGGCGCGCAGGACAGAGGCCCGCCGTAGGCCGCGCCGCCGGGGCCGCCGTCCAGCGCCTTCTTCACACCACTCGCGGCGGTCCCGTACACCGTTGTCTGCCAGGGTTGCCAGCCGTCGGGCAGGGTCCCCCACCTGGAGGACACGGACGGCGACGAGCCCGAGTCGTCGCGGGAGTCCTGAAGTCGGGGTCCGAACAGCAGGTAGGCCGTCAGGCCGAGGGCGAGCGCGACGACCGTGCCGGTCGCGGCCAGCAGGCGGGTACGGCCGGGGCGGGCAGTGTGCGCGGGGTCGGCGGCCCCCGGGCCGGGCTCCGTCGTCTCCGGCGGGTCCTTGCGCAGGCTCATCGTGGGCAACTCGCCCGGGTCCGGTTCGGGCAGGGCGGCCGCCAAGTCCCCTGCCAGCTCGTCGAGTCCGGGCCGCTCGGCGGCCTTTTTGGCCAGGCAGCGCTCCAGGACCTCCCGCAGCGGCTCCCCCACGCCGTCCAGTACGGGTTCGTTGTGGACCACCCGGTAGGCCGTCAGATAGGGGCTGTCGGCGTGGAAGGGGCCTCGCCCGGTCGTGACGTACACCAGCAGCGCGCCGAGCGAGAAGACGTCCGAGGCCGGGCCGACCGTGCGGGCGTCGGTGAGTTGTTCCGGGGACATGAACGGCGGGGTGCCGATCATCTGGCCGGTCTCGGTCAGGGTGTGGTTCTCCGCCGCGCGGGAGATGCCGAAGTCGATGACGCGCGGGCCGTCCTCGGCCATCAGCACGTTCGCCGGTTTCAGGTCCCGGTGCACCACGCCGGCCCGGTGGATGTCCCGCAGCGCCTCCACCAACCCCAGCGCGAGGCGGCGCAGTTCGGCGGCCTTCAGCGGGCCGCTGTCGCGCAGCCGCTCGGCGAGGGAGCGGCCGGGTACGTACTGCGTGGCCATCCAGGGCCGCGCGGCCTCCGGGTCGGCGTCGACGACGGGTGCGGTGAAGGCGCCGCTCACCTTGCGGACGGCCTCGATCTCCTGCCGGAACCGGGTGCGGAAGACGGCGTCCTCGGCGTACTGGGCGTGCACCACCTTGACGGCGACCTCCCGCCCGGACCGGGATCTGCCCCGGTAGACGACGCCCATGCCTCCGGCTCCCAGCCGGTCGACCAGCTTGTACCCGCCGAGCGACCTCGGGTCGTCCCTGTGCAGCGGCACGGCCCGAACCCCCTTCCCCCGTGAAGCAGTTCGAGGGCTCAGGATACGTAACACACGGCGGCGGCCGGTGCCCGGACCTGTCGAGGTCCGGGAACCGGCCGCCGTGGCTCACGGGCCCGTCACACGCGCGCGTGCTCCGGCTCGTCCGAGGCCGACGCGGTGTCGGCGGTCACGCCCGCCTTCTTCGCCCGCTTCGCCGCCCGCTTCTTCGCGCGCCGCTCCTTGCGGAGCTCCAGCATCGCGTAGAGCGTCGGTACGAGCAGCAGGGTCAGCAGGGTCGACGTGATCAGGCCGCCGATCACGACCACCGCGAGGGGCTGGGCGATGAAGCCGCCCTCGCCGGTGACGCCGAGCGCCATCGGGAGGAGGGCGAAGATCGTCGCCAGGGCCGTCATCAGGATCGGGCGGAGCCGGTGCCGGCCGCCCTCGACAACCGCCTCGACGACGCCGTATCCCTGCCCCCGGTACTGGTTGATGAGGTCGATCAGCACGATGGCGTTGGTGACCACGATGCCGATCAGCATCAGCATGCCGATCATCGCCGGTACGCCCATCGGGGTGCCCGTGGCGACCAGCAGGCCGATCGCGCCGGTCGCCGCGAAGGGGATGGAGACCAGCAGGATCAGCGGCTGGGCCAGCGAGCGGAAGGTCGCGACCAGGAGCATGAAGACGATCGCGATCGCCGCGAGCATCGCCAGGCCGAGGTTCGCGAACGCGTCGTCCTGGTCCTGGGAGACCCCGCCGATCTCGGCCGTGGCGCCCGCCGGGAGCTTCAGGGCGTTGATCTTGGCCTGAAGGTCCGTGCTCACCGCGCCCGTGTTGTCACCGGTCGGCTTCGCGCTGATGGTGGCCGCGCGCTGACCGTCGATCCGGGTCATCGACACCGGGCCGTCCGCCAGCTGCACGGTCGCGATGTCGCCCAGTTCGACCGGGCCCAGGCGCAGGTTCTTCAGCTCCTGGAGTGTCCTGGCCGGCTTGGCCGACGTGATGACGACGTCCCGCTCGGTGTCGTCGAGGATCGCCTTGGCGGTGGTGGTGCCCCGTACCGCCTGCGTCACGGCGGCGCCCAGCGTCTGGTCGTTGAAGCCGGCCGCGGCCGCCTTGTCGTTGGCCTTGACCGAGATGCGCGGGACGCTCTGCGCCAGGTCGCTGGTCACGTCGGTGACGTGGTCGAGCCCGGCCACGGCGTCCCGGACCTCCTCCGACGCCTTGCGCAGCACACCGGCGTCGGCCGCCTTCACGACGACGCTGAGGTCCTGGTTGCCGAAGCCGTCACCGACGCCGACCGTGGTCGTGCCGATGCCCTTCAGCTTGCCGAGGCCCTCCTCGATGCTGTCCTGTACGTCCGCGGAGGACGCGGAGTCCTCCAGCATCACCTGGTACGAGGCCTGGTTGGAGTCCGTGCCGCCGCCGAAGGCGGCCAGGAAGCCGGAGGAGCCGATGGTGACCTGGTAGTCCTTGACGCCCTTGGTGTCGCCGAGCAGCTGCTCGACCTTCTTCGCCTGCGCGTCGGTCGCCGCCAGGCTGGTGCCCGGCTTCAGCTCCTGCTTGACGGTGAGGACCTGCTGCTCGCCCGGGTCGAAGAAGTTCGTCTTCAGCAGCGGCGCCATGCCGAAGGTGCCGACGAGGACCACCACGGCGATCGCCACACTGGTCAGACGGCGACGGGTCGCGAAGCGCAGGACGGGGACGTAGATGCGCTGGAGGCGGCTCTTCGCCTCCTTCTCCTCCGCCGTGCGGCGCGCTTCCTCCGCGTCCTCGGGGGTGCCCTTCGGGGTGCGCAGGAACCAGTACGACAGGACGGGGACGACCGTCAGCGACACCAGCAGGGACGCCAGCAGCGCCGCCGTCACCGTGAGGCTGAAGGCGCCGAACAGCTCGCCCACCATGCCGCCGACCAGGCCGATCGGCAGGAACACGGCGACGGTGGTGAGGGTGGAGGAGGTGACCGCGCCGGCGACCTCGCGGACCGCGGTGAGGATCGCGGACTCGCGCTCCTCGCCGTAGCCGAGGTGGCGCTTGATGTTCTCCAGGACGACGATCGAGTCGTCGACGACCCGGCCGATCGCGATCGTCAGCGCGCCCAGCGTCAGCATGTTCAGGGAGAGGTCGCGCGTCCACAGGACGATCAGGGCGAGGACGACCGAGAGCGGGATGGACACCGCGGTGACCAGCGTCGAGCGGATCGAGGCCAGGAAGACCAGGATGACCAGGACCGCGAAGAGCAGGCCGAGCGCGCCCTCCGTCGTCAGGCCCTCGATGGACTTCTTCACGGCCGGACCCTGGTCGCTGACCACGGTGACGGAGGCGTCTGCGCCGAGGTCCTTGCGCAGGTCGGGCAGCTTGTCCTCGACCGCGTCCGAGATGGCGACCGCGCTGCCGTCGTGGTCCATGGTGACCGCCACGGCGAGGCTGGGTTTGCCGTCGGTACGGGTGATCGAGTCGGACGGGGCCTCCTGCTGCTCGACCTTGGCCACATCGCCCAGGCGGACCGGCTTCTCGCCGGTGATCATCAGGTCCTGGATCTGCTTCAGGGAGGTGAAGCCGCCGCCGACCTGGACGGTGCGGTTGGCGCCGTCCTCGTCGAAGGAGCCCGCCGGGACGGTCGCGCCGCCCGCCTGCAGGGCCTGGCCGAGGTCCTGCGTGGTCAGGCCCGCCTTGGCCAGCTTCGCCTCGTCGGGCGTGACGGTGACCCGCAGGTCCCGTACGCCGTCGACGGTGACCTGACCGACACCGTCGATGTCCTTCAGGTCCGGCACGACGGTCCGGTCGAGCTGATCGGCGAGGGCCTGCTGGTCCTTGCCGGAGGTGACGGCGAGGACGACGGTGGGGATGTCGTCCGTCGAACCGGCGACGACCTGCGGGTCCACCTCGTCCGGGAGCTGGACGCGGGCCCGGTTGACGGCCTGCTGGACGTCGGAGACGAGCTGCTTGGTGTCGTTGCCGTAGTCGAAGGACGCCATGATCACGGCGTTGCCCTCACTGGCCTTGGAGGTGACGCCGGAGATGCCGTCGACGGCCTCGAGCATGTCCTCGATGGGCTCGACGACCTGCTTCTCGACGACGTCCGGCGAGGCACCCTGGTAGGGGGCGATGACCGAGACCACGGGCAGTTCGATGGTGGGCAGGAGTTGCTGTTTGAGCTGGGGTATCGCGATCGCCCCGAAGGCGAGCGCGATGATCGACATCAGGCCGATCAGGGCCCGTTGTGCGAGGCTGAATTTTGACAGCCAGGACATGCGTCAGGGTCTCTCTTCTGTGAGCGGCAGAAGTGGCAGTGGGCGCGAAGATCAGCGCCCACCCCTACACCCTGAGCCATGGCGGAAGGCCGATCCCTAGCCCCCAGGTCCATTTCCTTATGCGGCGCATACTCCGGCCGCAGTACGGCCGGGTAGAGGTCACTCCACCCTTGGGCGTACCAGGCCCGACTCGTACGCGATCACCACGAGCTGGGCCCGGTCCCGGGCGCCCAGCTTGGCCATGGCCCGGTTGACGTGCGTCTTCACCGTCAGCGGGCTGACCTCCAGGCGTTCGGCGATCTCGTCGTTGGAGTGGCCGCCGGCGACCTGGACGAGCACCTCGCGCTCCCGCACGGTGAGCGCCTCGAGGCGTTCGGCGCGGGCGGGGTCACGGTCGTCGTCCGCCGCGTCGCCCTGGGCGAGGAAACGGGCGATCAGGCCCTTGGTGGCGGCCGGGGAGAGCAGCGCCTCGCCGCCCGCCGCGACCCGGATGGCGTTGAGGAGCTCGTCGGGTTCGGAGCCCTTGCCGAGGAAGCCGGAGGCGCCCGCGCGCAGCGACTGCACGACGTAGTCGTCTACCTCGAAGGTCGTCAGGATGACCACGCGGACGTGGGCCAGTGCGGGGTCGGCGCTGATCAGGCGGGTGGCGGCGAGCCCGTCCGTGCCCGGCATCCGGATGTCCATCAGGACGACCTCGGCGTTCTGTTGCTTCGCCAGCCGGACCGCCTCCTCGCCGTCGGCCGCCTCGCCGACCACTTCCATGTCGGGCTCGGAGTCGACGAGCACACGAAAGGCGCTGCGGAGCAGCGCCTGGTCGTCGGCGAGCAGGACACGGATCGTCATACGGGATCCTTCGTGGCGGAGGTGGTCTTGACGGGCAGGATCGCATGCACGCGGAAGCCGCCGCCGTAGCGGGGACCGGTGGTGAGCGTGCCGCGCAGGGCGGTGACGCGCTCGCGCATGCCGAGCAGGCCGTGGCCACCGCCGTCCTCGGGGCCCTCGTCCGTGCCGGGGCGGCCGTCGTCGAGGACGGTGACCTCGATGTTCGGTCCCACGCGGACGACGCTCACCTCGGCCTTGGCCTCGGCGCCCGCGTGCTTCTGCACGTTGGTGAGGGCCTCCTGGATGACGCGGTAGGCGGCCAGGTCGACGGCGGCGGGCAGGGTGGTGTCGTGGTCGGCGCGGGCGACCTCCACCTGGAGGCCGGCGTTGCGGAAGGTGCCGGCGAGTTCGTCGAGGCGGTCGAGGCCGGGGGCCGGCTCGGTCGGCGCCTCCGGGTCGCCGGACTGGCGCAGCAGACCGACCGTGGCGCGCAGTTCGTTGAGCGCGGAGCGGCTGGCCTCCCGTACGTGGGCGAGAGCCTCCTTGGCCTGGTCGGGCCGCTTGTCCATGACATGCGCGGCGACGCCCGCCTGGACGTTGACCAGGGCGATGTGGTGGGCGACGACGTCGTGCAGGTCACGGGCGATGCGCAGGCGTTCCTCGGCGACGCGGCGGCGGGCCTCCTCCTCGCGGGTGCGTTCCGCGCGTTCGGCGCGCTCCCTGATGGCGTGGATGAAGGCGCGACGGCTGCGGACGGCGTCGCCCGCGGTGGCGCCGATGCCGGTCCAGGCGAGGATGCCGAGGTTCTCCTGGGCGTACCAGGGCAGGGGTCCGGCGAGCATGGCGGCGCCGGTGAGGACGGCCATGGTGAGCAGGCCGACCCGCCAGGTGGTGGGGCGGTCGGTGGTGGAGGCGACGGTGTAGAGGGCGATGACCGCGGACATCGCGACGGGGGCGCGGGGGTCGCCGGTGACGGACTCGACGACCGAGAGGGTGCCGGTGAGGGCGAGGACCGTCATGGGGGCCCGGCGGCGGAAGATCAGCACGACGGCGGCGAGAGTCATCAGGAGCAGGCTGAAGGGGTCCGGCGTGCGCATGCCCCAGGTGACGCCGTCCTGCCCGTGCGGATCCACGAACGAGCCGGCCACCATGCACGCGAGGACGGCGGCCGCCAGGGCCGCGTCCAGGGCGAGGGGGTGTGCCTTGGCCTGGGACCGGGCGCGTTCGAGTGTGCTCACGGTTGAACCGTACGGGGGAGTTGTCCTCGCCGGTACCTGTGTGGGGGTGGCTTGACGTGCGGTGCCCTGGCGGCTGCCGCCCCCAGGCCCCCGCTCCGGCGCTGAACGGGCATCGTCCTCAACCGCCGGACGGGCTGGACACCGCTCAGCTGTGCCGCAATGGCTCCGTCACCCCGGGATCAAGCCGTCGTCGCTGAGCAGTTCCCGGACCTCCTCCAGGGTGGCGTCCGGGGACGGGAGAATGAGCTCCGACGGTTCCAGGGAGTCGTCGGGGAGTGGCTCGCCCAGTTCGTGGACCTTGGTGAGCAGGGCCTGGAGGGTGCGGCGGAAGCCGGGGCCGTCGCCGTTCTCCATCTCGGCCAGGAGTTCGTCGTCCAGCTTGCTCAGTTCGGCGAGGTGGCCGTCGGCCAGCCTCACCTGCCCCTCCCCCATGATCCGTACGATCATGTCGCCTCCTCGGCGTGGGCCCTCACTGCTTGTCTACAGCTCCGCTACTGCTTGTCGAAGCGCGGCGTGTCCTGCGGCTGCTGCTGGGACTGCGACTGGCCGTTGCCGCCCTCGATGGCCTGCTGCCCCGCGGACGAGCCGCCGGCGAGCTCCGCCTTCATGCGCTGCAACTCCAGCTCTACATCCGTACCACCGGAGAGCCGGTCCAGCTCGGCCTGGATGTCGTCCTTGGCCATGCCGGAGGGGTCGTCCAGGGCACCGGAGGCGAGGAGCTCGTCGATCGCGCCGGCGCGGGCCTGGAGCTGGGCGGTCTTGTCCTCGGCACGCTGGATGGCCAGGCCGACGTCGCCCATCTCCTCGGAGATGCCGGAGAAGGCCTCGCCGATACGGGTCTGGGCCTGGGCAGCGGTGTAGGTCGCCTTGATCGTCTCCTTCTTCGTACGGAAGGCGTCGACCTTGGCCTGGAGGCGCTGGGCCGCGAGGGTGAGCTTCTCCTCCTCGCCCTGGAGCGTCGAGTGCTGCGTCTCGAGGTCCGTCACCTGCTGCTGGAGCGCGGCGCGGCGGGAGAGCGCCTCGCGGGCCAGGTCCTCACGGCCCAGCGCCAGCGCCTTGCGGCCCTGGTCCTCCAGCTTGGAGGACTGCGACTGCAACTGGTTCAGCTGGAGTTCCAGGCGCTTGCGGGAGGTCGCCACGTCGGCGACGCCACGGCGGACCTTCTGAAGGAGCTCCAACTGCTTCTGGTACGAGTAATCGAGGGTCTCGCGCGGGTCCTCGGCCCGGTCAAGGGCCTTGTTCGCCTTCGCGCGGAAGATCATCCCCATACGCTTCATGACACCGCTCATGGGCTTCGCGCGCCCCCTTCTGACGTCCAGCTCCAGCTCTGCGACAGAACCCACAGTACGGGCCCTGCATCCATTGACGCACTGTTCGGGGACGGATGCGCTCATCCCCAAGGACGAGTGCGTACGCACCCGCTCCGGCGTAGGGAGTAGGTGGTCCCCGGGGTCTCCCGGGGTCTCCCGCCGCCTCCTGCCGTTCGCCGGGGGAATCCACGAGGTGTGCGCAACGTCCCCTCTGTCCCCCTACAGGACGACTGGTGTTGCCGGATCGTTCCCCGCGGGGCTGGGGTCCATGCCCCCGACCCCGTACCCTTGGGTTTTGTGTTCCGTAGCCGTGCCAATGAAGAGAAGGCCACCGTCGCCGACAAGGCGCAGGTGAACCTCTCCAAGCAGACCCGTGACCCGCAGGCCCCGAAGGGCCGGCCCACGCCCAAGCGCAGTGAGTCCCAGTCTCAGCGCCGCAGCGTCGCCAACACGTCGCTGACGCGCAAGGACGCGGCCAAGCGGCAGCGCGAGGAGCGCCGTGCCGCGCTCGAGCGGCAGCGCCAGGCGCTGGCCGGCGGCGACGAGCGGTTCCTGCCCGCCCGGGACAAGGGCCCGGTCCGCAAGTTCGCCCGCGACTTCATCGACTCGCGGTTCAACGTGGCGGAGTTCTTCCTGCCGATGGCCGTGGTCATCCTCGTGCTGAGCATGGTGCGGGTGGGCTCGCTGCAGAGCATCGCGCTGCTGCTGTGGCTGGTCGTGATCGTGCTGATCGTGCTCGACTCGTTCGTCACAAGCTTCCGGCTGCGCAAGCAGCTCACCGAGCGCTTCCCCGGCCAGAACCGGCGCGGCGCCGTCGCCTACGCCCTGATGCGCTCGCTCCAGATGCGTCGGCTCCGGCTGCCCAAGCCGCAGGTCAAGCGCGGAGAGCGGCCCTGAGCACTGCGTCTTTCTCCGGGGGCGCGGCCAAGGCCTGGCTCGGCAAGCTGGGCGCGCTGCGTGATGTCGTACGACAGGAGCTGGTCGCCCGCCAGCTCGAAGAGCAGATTGTGGGCCGGTATCCGGTCGGGCAGCGGCTGCGCGTGCTCGACGTGGGGATGGGCCAGGGCACGCAGGCGCTGCGGCTGGCCCGGGCCGGGCACCAGGTGACCGGTCTCGAACAGGACGCCGAGATGATCGCCGCGGCCCGCGAGACCCTCTCCGGTGAGCCGGAGGGCATCCGGGAGCGGATGCGGATCATCGCGGGCGACGGCCGCGACACCGGCGTGCACTTCCTGCCGGGCAGCTTCGACGTGGTGCTCTGCCACGGCGTCCTCATGTACGTCGAGGAGCCGGACGCCCTGCTGGCAGGGCTGGCCCGGATGCTCGCCCCGGGCGGGCTGCTGTCGCTGCTGGTGCGCAACGGCGACGCGCTGGCGATGCGGCCGGGCCTGTCCGGCGACTGGGCCGGCACCCTGGGCGCCTTCGACACCGTGTCCTACACCAACCGGCTCGGGCTGGACGTACGCGCGGACCGGCTCGCCACGCTGACCGCGACGCTGGCCGGGATCGGGGCGCCGCTTCAGGCCTGGTACGGCGTGCGGGTCTTCACCGACACGGCGGCGGACGACGCGCAGCTCCCGGCGGACCTGGACACGCTGCTGGCCGCGGAGGAGCGGGCGGGGCGGACGGATCCCTATCGGGGGGTCGCGGCGTTGCTGCATCTGTGCGGGGTGCGGGGCTGAGGCCCTTGGGCACGGACATGAACGACATGCACGACGGACATGAAGAGGGGCGGCCCGGTGCGGGCCGCCCCTCCTTGTCGTTCAGGTCGGTTTCGGGTCGGTTACGACGCCGGCTCTTCGGCGTGCAGGCTCATCGGGCCGTAGATCTCCGTGACGTCCTCGAACAGCCGCACCTGGTCCGTGCCGCCTTCGAGCAGGGCCTTCCACTGCTCCCCGATCCACGACTCGGCGTCTCCCTGTGTCGTGAATTCCTCGGGCTGCACCGCGGGCTGGACCTCCGTCCCGTCGGCCTTCTCGAACCGCCACGTCCATGCCGCCATGTACGCCTCCCAGATGTGAACAGGTGCAGGGAAGAGCGTATGCGCTCCGCCTGGTGCGCCGTGAATGATCCATGTGGTTGGTCGTGTGCGGGCCGTCGTGGGCTTGTCGCGCCCGCGCGGCGCAGCCGCATGGGTCACAGCCCCGCGCCCCCTTGAGGGGGTATCCGGTGCGCATGTTGTGTCGTGGACGGTGAGAATCGGGGCGTGGAAGTTACTTTGCTCGGTACCGGTGCCCCTGCTGGACTCCCCCGGCCCGACTGTCCCTGTGCCGCGTGTGCGGCCGCTGCAGGGGTGGACGCTCGGGCTGCTGCCGCGGTGCTCGTGGACGGGGCGCTGTTGCTCGATCTGACGCCCGGTGCGGCGTTCGCGGCGGCGCGGGCGGGGCATTCGCTCGGGGGTGTACGGCAGGTGCTGCTGTCGCATCCGCACGACGGGCCGCCGGTGGAGGTGCCGGCCGGGCTGCCGCAGCCCACGCGGGTGCCGGACGGGCGGGAGTTGACGCTGCTGACGGGGCATCGGGTGCGGGCGGTGGCGATGGACGCTCCGGGCACGGGGTACGCGGTGACCGGGCCGGACGGGCAGCGGTTGCTGTATCTGCCGCCCGGGGGTGCGCCGGCCGGTCTGGAGGAGGGCGGCGAGGCCGCCGCCGGGTACGACATGGTGCTCGCGGACGCCGTGGGGCGGCCGGACGCCTTGGCGAAGCTGCGGGCGGTGGGCGCGGTCGGGCCGACCACGGATGTGATCGCCGTTCATCTCGACCACGACGTGCCGCCCGGCGCGGAGTTGCGGCGGCGGCTCGCGGCGGCGGGGGCGCGGGCGGTGGCGGACGGGTCGACGCTGGTGGTGGGGGTATACGAGGACGTGCCTGACGTACCGCGGCGGACGCTGGTGCTGGGCGGGGCGCGGTCGGGGAAGTCCGTGGAGGCCGAGCGGCGGCTGGAGTCGTTTCCCGAGGTGCTGTACGTCGCCACGGGGGGTTCGCGGAGCGGGGACACCGAGTGGGCGGCCCGGGTCGCCGGGCACCGGGAGCGCAGGCCGGGGTCGTGGCGGACGGTGGAGACGTGCGACCTGGTGCCTCTGCTGGCCGAGGAGGGGGCGCCGCTGCTGATCGACTGTCTGTCGCTGTGGCTGACGGACGCGATGGACTCCGTCGGGGCGTGGGACGACGCGGTGTGGGCGGGCGGGGGTGAGCGGGCGTTGCGTGCGCGGGTCACGGAGTTGACAGCGGCGGTGCGGGGGGCTCGGCGGACCGTGGTCGCGGTGTCGAACGAGGTCGGTTCGGGGATCGTGCCGGCCACCGCGTCCGGGCGGCGGTACCGGGATGAGCTCGGGCGGTTGAACGCGGCGTTCGCGAGTGAGTGCGAGCAGGTTCTGCTGGTGGTGGCGGGGCAGGCGTTGGTGCTGCGGGGTTGACGTGTGCGTGGGCGGGGGTCAGCCCTTGCGGGCGATCACCCGGTACGCGTTGGAGAAGGCGGTGTGGCGGAGTACCGGCGCCAGGGCGCGGTCCAGGAGGGTGGCTGTGGCGGTGAAGGGGGCTGTCGCGGGGGTGGGGAGGGCGCGGGAGAGGGCGTGGGTCGTCGCCTTGGCCAGGTCGGTGGGGGTGTGGGGGGTGTGGCGGTCCAGGGTGACGATCGTGCAGCCCTCGTACTCCAGCTCGACGAGGAGGTTGGCCGGGGGGATCAGGTGGAGGTGGGTGGGCTGGGTGTGGGGGTGCCACCATCTGCCCAGGAGGGACGCGAACACGCTCTGGGGGTTGATGAGTTCCAGGAGGAGATGGCCGCCGGGGCGGAGGGCGGCGAGGCCGGCGTGGAGTTCCGCGCGGGGGTCGGGCGTGTGCTCCAGGTGGTGGAGCATGCTGACGACGTCGTAGCGACCGTGCAGGCGGGCGGCGATGTCCGGGGCGGTGAGGTGACCGACGTACGCCTCCTCCACGCGCTCGGCCGCCCAGGCCCGTTCCACGCGGCGGGTGGGGTCGAGGCCGTCGAAGGACGTGTAGGGGAAGACCCTTTTCGCCGCGACGGGGAAGCGGGCGGTGCCCGTCCCCACGTCCAGCCAGCTCTCCGGCTCGGGGAACGGCAGTATCGCGCGGGCGACGGCCCGCAGGTGCCGGAAGGTGGGGGCGGCGGACTGGGCCGCGCAGGCGCGGCGGTGGTACTCCCGGCCCTCGGGGGTGAGGCGGGGGTTCTGGAAGGCGTGGCCGCAGTCGCCGCACTCGTCGATGGTGAACGTGTCCCTTTTGCGGGGGCGCAGACACGTCGCGCCGCACCAGGGGCAGTCCGGTCGGCGCGGCTCGTGGAAGTGCTCGACGGGCAGGGCCAGTTGGGTGGGTCTGGGCTTGGCGGGCACGGGCTGCTCCCTACGGAGGGGCGTTACGACAATCCGCTGCAAAACGGAACGTATGGGATCGGGCCCTCGGGTGCAATGACGGCACGGGGGTGTGGTGACCATGTGGCGCGGCCCTGTTCGACCGGTGCCGGTACTGTTCGGCGAATGAGCTCGCTTAATCTCGACGACTTCACCGACCTGATCGAACGCCCCGACGGCGGGGTCCGCCGTGACGCCGAGGCGCGCCGAGAACGTCAGATCGTGCCGCCCGGATCGCTGGGGCGCCTCGACGACCTGGGTGAGTGGCTGGCGGCGGCGCAGGGCGCCGTGCCGGTGCGGCCGGTGGAGCGACCTCGGGTGGTGTTGTTCGCCGGCGATCACGGCATCGCCGAGCTGGGTGTCTCCGCGCGGCGCGCGGGCAGCGCCGGGGAGTTGGTGCGGGAGGTCCTGGAGGGCGGCCGGCCCGTGTCCGTGCTGGCGCGGCGGCTCGGGGTGCCGGTGCGGGTGGTGGACATGGCGTTGGACTGCGACCCGCAGACGCTGCCGGAGGATGTCGTACGGCATCGGGTGCGGCGCGGCAGTGGCCGTATCGACATCGAGGACGCGCTGACCCTGGAGGAGGCCGAGGCGGCCTTCCGGGCCGGGGTCGCGGTGGCCGACGAGGAGGCCGACTCCGGTACGGATCTGGTCGTGCTCGGCGATGTGAGCGTGGGCGGGACCACGGTGGCGGGTGTGCTGGTCGCCGCGCTGTGCGGGACCGACGCGTCCGTGGTGACCGGGCGGGGTGGCCTCGCGATCGACGACCTGGCGTGGATGCGCAAGTGCGCGGCGATCCGTGACGCGTTGCGGCGGGCCCGGCCGGTGCTCGGGGACCAGTTGCAGCTGCTGGCGACCGCGGGCGGCGCCGATGTCGCCGCGATGACCGGGTTCCTGCTGCAGAGCGCCGTACGGAAGATGCCGGTGGTCCTCGACGGGGTCGTGGCCGCCGCCTGTGCGCTGGTCGGGCAGCGGATCGCGTTCCGGGCGCCGGACTGGTGGCTCGCGGCCCACGACAGCGGGGAGCCGGGGCAGAGCAAGGCGTTGGACCGGATGGCCCTGGAGCCACTGCTGGACCAGGGCGTGAAGGTGGGCGAGGGCGCGGGCGCCCTGCTGGCCCTGCCGCTGGTGCTGGCCGCGTCCGCGCTGGCGGCGGAACTGCCGGAGAGGCCCGAGGCTTCCGAGGGGGCGGAGGCGGAGAAGCCGGAGATGGGGGAGAAGGCGGAGATGGGGGAGAAGGCGGAGATGGCGGAGAAGGAGGAGTAGTCCGGCCGGTTCGGCGCCGCCGGACCACGCCGTCGGGACCATATGATCCCAACTCATGGGATATGCCCGATTCGCCGTCTGGTATCTGCGTCTCGTCGCGTCCGTCAACTTCCTCAGTGCGTTGTGGGTGTCCCTGGGGCAGGACGTGCGGCGGCACAACCAGGAGGATCTGTTCACGCCGTATCTGCTGACCGCCGGCTTCGCCTCCGGGGTCTTCACGGTGTTTCTGGCAATCACCATGCGGCGCCGCAAGCGCGCCGCATGGATCCTCAACCTCGGGCTCAGTGGGGCGTTCCTCGCGCTGTTCACGTTCGCCATGGCGTCCCCCGAGATCCGGCGGCACCCGCAGAACTGGGTCTCACTGGGCCTGACCGCCGCCTTCGTGGGCGCGCTGGTGCTCGGGCGGCGGGAGTTCTACGCCAAGGGCGACCGGGCCAATCCGAAGCTCGCGGCCGTCGTCGGCGTCGGCGGACTGCTCGTGTCGTCGCTGCTCGCGGCGCTGCTGGTGACGGCGACCAACCAGGCGCAGGCCGCGTCCACCGTCGCCGATCGCTGGCGCTACGGCACGCTCCGGCTGGTCTCCATCTCCGACTTCCGCTCCCCCGGCATCACCACGCCGAACTGGGTCGACGTGGCCGTCAACGTGCTCAGTACGGCCCTCGTCCTCGCCGTCCTCTACGCCGCCTTCCGCTCCCGGCGTGCCGTCGACCCGCTCACCGAGGACGACGAGCGGCGCCTGCGGGACCTGCTGGAGCGGCACGGGGAGCGGGACTCGCTCGGGTACTTCGCGCTGCGCCGGGAGAAGAGCGTCGTCTGGTCCCCCACCGGCAAGGCGGCCGTCGCCTACCGGGTCGTCGGCGGGGTGTCGCTGGCGTCCGGGGACCCGCTCGGGGATCCGGAGGCGTGGCCCGGGGCGATCGAGCCGTGGCTCGCCGAGGCCCGCGCGCACGGCTGGATCCCGGCGGTGATGGGGGCGAGCGAGGAGGCCGGGACCGTGTACGCCCGGCACGGGCTCGACGCGTTGGAGCTCGGGGACGAGGCCGTCGTGGAGGTCGCCGACTTCACCCTGGAGGGGCGGGCCATGCGGACCGTACGGCAGGCGTACAACCGGGTGCGGCGGGCCGGGTACACCGTACGCGTGCGGCGGCACGAGGACGTTCCGGCCGACGAGATGACGCGGCTCGTGCGGCGCGCGGACGGCTGGCGCGACGGGGCCACCGAGCGCGGGTTCAGCATGGCGCTGGGGCGGCTCGGGGATCCCGGGGACGGCCGGTGCGTGATGCTCGAGTGCGCGGACGCCCACGGTGAGGTGAAGGCGCTGCTGTCCTTCGTGCCGTGGGGGCCGAAGGGGCTGTCGCTGGACCTGATGCGGCGCGACCGGGACGCCGAGAACGGCCTGATGGAGTTCATGGTCATCGAGTTGTTGCGGCGCGCCGGGGAGATCGGGGTCAGCCAGGTGTCGCTGAACTTCGCGATGTTCCGCTCGGTGTTCGAACGGGGCGCCCGCCTGGGTGCCGGGCCGGTGCTGCGGCTGTGGCGGTCGCTGCTCAGCTTCTTCTCGCGGTGGTGGCAGATCGAGTCGCTGTACCGCGCCAACGCCAAGTACCGGCCCATCTGGGAGCCGCGCTTCCTGCTCTTCGAGAAGAGCGCGGACCTGCCCCGCATCGGTCTCGCGTCGGCCCGCGCGGAGGGGTTCCTCCGATGAGCACCCTCGCCCGCTGGGCCCGCGCGGAGTGGGGGGCGCTGTACGCGGACGCGCGCGAGCCGCTGCTGGAGGGGCGCGGGCGGGCGGTCGCGATGACGCTGGGGGCGGCGTGTCTGACGGCGGCCCTGCACGTCGTGCACCACCAGTCCTGGGGATACCGGCTCGTCCAGGACATCGGTGCCGTACGCGCCGAGGACCCCCTGTGGCTCGCCCTCCTGCGCACCCCGCTCTCGCTCTTCGTTCCGGCGCTGGACCTGCCCGTGTGGGGCGCGCTCGTGCAGGTCCTGCTGGTGTTCGGGCTCGCGGAGCTCTGCCTGGGCCGGTGGTGGACCCTCCTCGTCGCGTACGTCGCCACCCTCGCCGGCACCCTCTACGCTCGCGTCGGCATCGCCCTCGGCCCCGGCACCCCGCTGGGCCTGCCCGCCTCGGACGCGCATGTCGTGGACACCGGCCCGTCGGCGGCCGTGGTGGGCCTGGCCGTGTTCCTGGGCTTGCGGTACGGCGCGTACGTCACCGTGGGCGCGGTCGCCTTGGCGATGGTCGTCGAGGTGCTGCTGAAGGGGAACCTGGCCGGCAAGGAGCACCTGGCGGCGATCGCGGGGGTGCCGGTGCTGTGCGCGGCCTCGGCGTGGCGGATGCGTCAGCGACCGTCGGGGAGCTGTGCCGAGTCCGGTTTGCCGCCGAGCCAGTCCTCGAACGCCCGGCGGGGGCGGGACCAGCGGCGGTCGTGCCGGTCGGCGCGCAGCCCGGCCTTGGCCCGGGCGCGGGGGCGGTTGCGGTAGAAGCGGCGGGCCCAGGCGGAGCCGGGGCGGGCCAGGCGGATGGCGCCGACCAGGGCGATCACGGGGACGATCACGCCGAAGACCGCGAGGCGGGCCTTGCCTTTGAAGAGCGCGATGAGGGCGAAGAGGAAGTTCACCCCGATGCTGCCGAGGACGGTGCCGCGGTTCTGCAGTTCGTCGTCGGAGAGGTCGTTGACGCCGAACGGGGCGTAGCCCAGGAGGAGCAGGCCCACCAGGGCCGCGGTGACCACCACGACCTCGACGCTCTTGCGGCCCTCCTCGGTCCAGTAGACGTCGTCGAGGTGCAGGATCAGCGCGAACTCGTCGAGGACGAGCCCGGCACCGACGCCGAACAGGACCCCGCACAGGGCGGCGCCGAAGCCGTGCCGGCCACTGGCGACCGCGCCGAAGCCGCCGGCCAGGGTGAGCAGGACCCCCGGGACCACGTGGTGGATGTGCACCCCACCCGCCCCCTCGACGTTGCGGAACGGGCCCTTGCCCGCCCGGATGAGGCGGGTGATGACACGGGTGATCACGAAGGTCAGGACCAAGGAGGTGAGAGCGAGGAGGAGCGGCAGTTTGCCCGGCTCGATGATGTTCCGCTGCAACCAATCTCCCATATGCGCACTTTATCCCCGACCCCCTCGGTCGCTCTTCCGACCGCCGGGTAACCTGCGCCGGTGCCCGCCTCCTCCACCACCCCCTGGCCGGACGGCCTCCGGTTCGCCTTCGGCACCCTGACCGTGCTGCCGGTCAAGGTGACCCGCTGGGATCGCGAGGCAGCGCGCGGCGGCATGGTGTGCGCCCCGCTGGCCGGGCTGGTGATCGGCGCGTGCGCCGCGACGCTGGGGCTGCTGCTCCTCCTCCTGGGCGCCGGGCCCCTCCTCGCCGCCGTGGCCTCCGCGGCCGTACCCGCCGTACTCACCCGTGGCCTGCACCTCGACGGGCTCGCCGACACCGCGGACGGGCTCGGCAGCGGGAAGCCCGCCGAGGACGCGCTGCGGATCATGAAGCAGTCGGACATCGGGCCGTTCGGCGTGATCACCCTTGTGTTCGCCCTGTTCGCCCAGGTGGCCGCGCTGGCCCAGGCGTACGGCGACTCCTGGGCCCGGGGTGCGGTCGCCGCCGTCGTCTCGGCGACCGCCGCCCGCCTCGCGCTGACGCTTGCCGCGCGCTCCGGGGTGCCGGCCGCCCGGCCGGAGGGGCTGGGGGCCGCGGTCGCCGGGGTGGTTCCGGTGGGCGGCGCGGCGGTCGTCGCCCTGGCCGTCACCGGGTTCGCCGCGGCCGCGGGCGCCCTCCTCGGGCCGTACGACGTCGTCCGCACCGCCCTGGCGGTCGTCGTCGCGGCCGCCGTCGCCGAACTCCTGCTGCGGCACTGCACGCGCCGCTTCGGCGGGATCACCGGCGATGTGTTCGGGGGCCTCGCGGAGACGGCGGCGACGACGGCGCTCGTGGTGCTGTCACTCGGCGTCTGACGTCAGCACGCCTGCCGCCAGGCCCCCAGTTCGTACTTCTTGAGCATGGAGCTCAGCTTCAGGCGGCGGGACTCGGCGCAGAAGCGGTCCGTGGGGAGTTCGTACTCGACGTGGAAGACCGCCTTGCCCGCCTTGATGAACGGCTCCGTGGTCGCGCACTCGTCGTACTGGGCGCACTGCTCGTTGACCGCGAAGTCGAAGTCCTTCACCAGCTCGGGGATCTGGTCGAGGTCGTTCTTCAGGCCGACGGACATGCCCCGCTCGTGGGCCAGGCGTGCGAGGAGGCGGTTGTAGCGGAGCTGGTCGGCCGCCTCGAGCGGGAAGCCGGTGGTGTTGTCGTAGCCGTCCATGTTGTCCGGCTCGACCGCGTCGAAGCCCTTCTCGCGGCACATGTCGAGGCGGGCCGCCATCAGGGGCTCCAGGACGTCGGTGCGGCGGATGTCGAGCCAGCGCTCGCCCTCCCAGCCGTTGCCCCGGCCCACCACGGCTTTCGGGAACTTCCCCGCGTCCGGGCGCCAGTCCTCCCAGGCGCCGGTGGAGAGGTAGCAGATGACCTTGCGGCCCTTGGCGTGCAGGGCGGCGACCGTGGCTTTGGAGTGGTCGAAGCCGTCGATGTCGTAGACCGGCACGTCGACGGAGGTGTCGAGGCGGCCGCTGAGCTGCCACTGCCAGGCGACGCCGGGTTCGGGCCGCCAACGCCCACCGCGGCCGGGGGTGCCGGCGGATTCGTCGTCCGGCGCGGAGGTGCAGCCCGCGAGCAGCAGCAGGGCGACGAGCAGGATCGGACGTTTCACCGGGCGGTCTCCAGGCTGTTGGGCAACGTACATCAAGGATGATCTCCGAGAGGTGACCGCCCGCAGGAATGAGCGAACGCACGCACGCGCGTAGGCTCGTCCCGGGTCCTCCGCACCGGTCCGCCGCGCCGGTGAGCACCCCCGACGGAAACCGCACACTCGGCCCAGCTCTAGGGTCGGCTGTCGGGGCCGGTCGACCCACACCGTTCGACCACCGGAACTTCACATCGGAAGCGAGAATTCACCACCGTGACTGCTCTCACTCTCAGCACCGCCGCGGCGCCCGGCCTGCGCGCCGACGCGATCGTCGTCGGCGTCGCCAAGGGCACTGCGTCAAAGTCCGGGGACCTCGTCGTCGCACCCGGCGCCGAGGCCGTGGACAAGGGGTACGACGGCCGCCTCGCCGTCGTCCTGGAAACCCTCGGCGCCTCCGGGGCCGAGGGCGAGGTGACGAAGCTGCCCGCCCCGGCCGGCTTCAAGACGCCGCTCGTGGTGGCGGTGGGGCTGGGCGGGGAGCCCGACAAGGACTCCTCGTACGACACCGAGGCGCTGCGTAAGGCGGCCGGCGTGGCCGCCCGGGGCCTCGCCGGGTCCAAGAAGGCCGCCTTCGCCCTGCCGCTGGCGGACGCGGCGGCGGTCGGCGCGGTCGCCGAGGGCGCGCTGCTCGGCGCGTACTCCTTCGACGCCTACAAGGAGACCGCGCCCGCGGGCAACGCCTCCAAGG
Source organism: Streptomyces sp. NPDC043427 (assembly GCF_056436655.1). Taxonomy (NCBI): domain Bacteria; kingdom Bacillati; phylum Actinomycetota; class Actinomycetes; order Kitasatosporales; family Streptomycetaceae; genus Streptomyces; species Streptomyces sp. NPDC043427. The sequence continues at coordinate 338,763 of NZ_JBWKCC010000001.1, forward strand.
CGAAGAACGGCAAGGCGCCGCTCGCCGAGGTCGCCCTGCTCGGCGCCAAGCCCCGCGACAAGGAGCACAAGGCCGCGGTCGCGCACGCGATCACCGTCGCCGAGGAGCTCAACCGCGCCCGCGACCTGATCAACACCCCGCCGAACGACCTCACCCCCGAGGCGTTCGCCGCGATCGCGCAGGCCGCGGCCAAGGAGCACGGCATCAAGGTGCAGGTGCTCGACGAGAAGGCGCTCGCCAAGGGCGGCTACGGCGGCATCCTCGGGGTCGGCGGCGGCTCGGCGGCCGCTCCCCGCCTGGTGAAGCTGTCGTACACGCACTCCAAGGCGAAGAAGCACCTCGCCTACGTCGGCAAGGGCATCACCTACGACTCGGGCGGCATCTCCCTGAAGCCCGCCGGGCACAACGAGACGATGAAGTGCGACATGAGCGGCGCCGCCGCCGTGTTCGCCGCAGTCGTCGCCGCCGCCCGCCTGGGCCTGGAGGTCAACATCACCGGCTGGCTGGCGCTGGCCGAGAACATGCCGTCGGGCTCCGCCGTGCGCCCCGGCGACGTGCTGCGGATGTTCAGCGGCAAGACGGTGGAGGTGCTCAACACCGACGCCGAGGGCCGACTCGTGCTGGCCGACGCGCTGTGGGCCGCGTCCGCGGAGAAGCCGGACGCGATCGTGGACGTCGCGACCCTGACCGGGGCGATGGTGTTCGCGCTGGGCAGCCGGACGTTCGGGATCATGGCGAACGACGACGCGTTCCGCTCCGCCGTGCACGAGGCGGCGGAGGAGGTGGGCGAGCCGGCGTGGCCCATGCCGCTGCCGGAGCACCTGCGCAAGGGGATGGACTCCCCCACGGCCGACATCGCGAACATGGGTGAGCGGATGGGCGGCGGGCTGGTCGCCGGGCTCTTCCTGCGGGAGTTCGTGGGTGAGGGGATCACGTGGGCGCACCTGGACATCGCCGGGCCCGCGTTCAATGAAGGGGGTCCCTTCGGGTACACGCCCAAGGGCGGTACGGGGTCGGCTGTGCGGACGTTGGTGCGGCTCGCCGCGCTGACCGCCTCGGGTGACCTGGGGTGACGTTCGCCCACTGAGTGAGGTCCCTCAGTCGTGGGGGTTCCGCCGCGCGGGCTGGTCGCGCCCGCGCGGCGGAGCCGCATACCGACACAGCCTCGCGCCCCTTGGGGCGCTCATGTGAACGTGGGGCGTCTCACACCCCGGCCCCGCGTCTCTTCCGCCTCCGACAAGTGCGAAGATGGGGCTCGGCAGGACAGGGCCCCCACCACAGGGCCGAAGAAAGAGCGGCCGGACACCAGCCGCCGCCCGGTCACTGGAGACCGGCGTACGGCGCACATGCATGGAGGACGTGACGTGGCGAACGACGCCAGCACCGTTTTCGACCTAGTGATCCTCGGCGGTGGTAGTGGCGGTTACGCCGCGGCCCTGCGCGGGGCGCAGCTGGGCCTGGACGTCGCCCTGATCGAGAAGGACAAGGTCGGCGGCACCTGCCTGCACCGGGGTTGCATCCCCACCAAGGCCCTGCTGCACGCGGGCGAGATCGCCGACCAGGCCCGCGAGAGCGCGCAGTTCGGTGTCAAGGCCACCTTCGAGGGCATCGACATCGCCGGGGTCCACAAGTACAAGGACGGGGTCATCTCCGGCCTGTACAAGGGGCTCCAGGGACTCGTCGCCTCCCGCAAGGTGACGTACATCGAGGGTGAGGGCCGACTCTCCTCCCCCACCTCCGTCGACGTGAACGGCCAGCGCATCCAGGGCCGTCACGTCCTGCTGGCGACCGGCTCCGTGCCGAAGTCGCTGCCGGGCCTGGAGATCGACGGCGACCGGATCATCTCCTCGGACCACGCCCTCGTCCTGGACCGCGTGCCGAAGTCCGCGATCATCCTGGGCGGCGGTGTCATCGGCGTCGAGTTCGCCTCCGCGTGGAAGTCCTTCGGCTCCGACGTCACGGTCATCGAGGGCCTGAAGCACCTCGTCCCGGTCGAGGACGAGAACTCCTCCAAGCTTCTTGAGCGCGCGTTCCGCAAGCGCGGCATCAAGTTCAACCTGGGCACCTTCTTCTCGAAGGCCGAGTACACCGCCGACGGCGTCAAGGTCACCCTGGCCGACGGCAAGGAGTTCGAGGCCGAGGTCCTGCTCGTCGCGGTCGGCCGCGGCCCCGTCTCCGCCGGTCTCGGCTACGAGGAGCAGGGCGTCGCCATGGACCGCGGCTACGTCCTGGTCGACGAGTACATGCGCACCAACGTCCCGACCATCTCCGCCGTCGGTGACCTGGTCCCGACGCTCCAGCTCGCGCACGTCGGCTTCGCCGAGGGCATCCTGGTGGCGGAGCGTCTGGCCGGCCTGAAGACCGTCCCGATCGACTACGACGGTGTCCCGCGGGTGACGTACTGCCACCCCGAGGTCGCCTCCGTGGGTATCACCGAGGCCAAGGCCAAGGAGATCTACGGCGCGGACAAGGTCGTCGCTCTGAAGTACAACCTGGCGGGCAACGGCAAGAGCAAGATCCTGAACACCTCGGGCGAGATCAAGCTCGTCCAGGTCAAGGACGGTGCCGTGGTCGGCGTCCACATGGTCGGCGACCGCATGGGCGAGCAGGTCGGCGAGGCCCAGCTGATCTACAACTGGGAGGCGCTGCCGGCCGAGGTCGCCCAGCTCGTCCACGCTCACCCGACGCAGAACGAGGCGCTCGGCGAGGCCCACCTGGCCCTGGCGGGCAAGCCGCTGCACTCGCACGACTGACCCCTCGGTCGACGAAGCGACGACACAGACTTCCGCAATTCGTAAGGAGCAACCGAAACCATGGCGGTTTCCGTAACCCTTCCGGCGCTCGGCGAGAGCGTCACCGAGGGCACTGTCACCCGCTGGCTGAAGGCCGAGGGTGAGCGCGTAGAGGCTGACGAGCCGCTGCTCGAGGTCTCCACCGACAAGGTCGACACCGAGATCCCCTCCCCCGCCGCCGGCGTCCTGGCCTCCATCAAGGTCGCCGAGGACGAGACGGTCGAGGTCGGCGCCGAGCTGGCCGTGATCGACGACGGCACGGGTGCCCCGGCCGCTGCCCCGGCCCCCGCGGCCGAGGAGGTCGCCCCGCCGGCTCCCGAGCCGGCCCCGGCCGCCCAGCCCTCCACCGAGCAGGCCGCTCCGGCCCCGGCTCCCACCGCCGAGGCCGCCGCCGGTGGCGGCAGCGCCGAGGGCACGGACGTCGTCCTGCCCGCGCTCGGCGAGTCCGTCACCGAGGGCACCGTCACCCGCTGGCTGAAGTCGGTCGGCGACTCCGTCGAGGCCGACGAGCCGCTGCTCGAGGTCTCCACGGACAAGGTCGACACCGAGATCCCGGCGCCCACCTCCGGTGTGCTGCTCGAGATCACCGTCGGCGAGGACGAGACCGCCGAGGTCGGCGCCAAGCTGGCCGTCATCGGCGCCCCGGGTGCGGCTCCGGCCGCTGCCCCGGCCGCTCCGGCTCCCGCGCCCGCCGCCGAGGCCCCCGCCGCTCCGGCACCGGCCCCGGCCGCCCCCGCCGCTCCGGCGCCCGCTCCGGCCGCCCCGGCCCCGCAGGCGCCCACGACCCCGGCCCCGCAGCAGCAGACCACCCCGGCTCCCGAGCCGGTCCCGTCCGCTCCGGCTCCGGCGCCCGCCCCGGTCACCCCGGCGGCTCCGGCTCCCGCCGCCCCGGCCGGGGACGACGGCGCCTACGTGACCCCGCTGGTGCGCAAGCTCGCCGCCGAGAACGGCGTCGACCTGGCCAGCGTCAAGGGCACCGGCGTCGGCGGCCGTATCCGCAAGCAGGACGTCATCGCCGCCGCCGAGGCCGCGAAGGCCGCCGCTCCGGCGCCCGCCGCCGCTCCGGCAGCCGCGAAGAAGGCCCCGGCGCTGGAGGCCTCCCCCCTGCGCGGCCAGACCGTCAAGATGCCGCGCATCCGCAAGGTCATCGGCGACAACATGGTCAAGGCCCTGCGGGAGCAGGCCCAGCTGTCCTCGGTCGTCGAGGTCGACGTCACCCGCCTGATGAAGCTGCGTGCCAAGGCGAAGGACTCCTTCGCGGCCCGCGAGGGCGTCAAGCTCTCCCCGATGCCCTTCTTCGTCAAGGCGGCGGCCCAGGCGCTGAAGGCCCACCCGGTCATCAACGCCAAGATCAACGAGGCCGAGGGCACGATCACCTACTTCGACACCGAGAGCGTCGGTATCGCGGTGGACTCCGAGAAGGGCCTGATGACCCCGGTCATCAAGCACGCGGGCGACCTCAACATCGCCGGTATCGCCAAGGCCACCGCCGAGCTCGCGGGCAAGGTCCGGGCCAACAAGATCACCCCGGACGAGCTGTCCGGCGCGACCTTCACCATCTCCAACACCGGTTCGCGCGGCGCGCTCTTCGACACGATCATCGTGCCGCCGGGCCAGGTCGCGATCCTCGGCATCGGTGCCACGGTCAAGCGTCCGGCCGTCATCGAGACGGAGGAGGGCACGGTCATCGGCGTCCGCGACATGACCTACCTGACCCTCTCCTACGACCACCGTCTGGTCGACGGCGCCGACGCGGCCCGCTACCTGACGGCAGTCAAGGCCATCCTGGAGGCAGGCGAGTTCGAGGTCGAGCTCGGCCTCTGATTCCCTGATCAGGCAGTACGGCGCCCCGTCCGGATCTTTCCGGGCGGGGCGCCGCCCTTTGCAGCGGGCCTGGCTGCAACCCCCAGGGGCGCGGGAACTGCGCGACAAGCCACAGACACCCCGCAGCCGCCCGACAACGTACCGGCCCGAGCTCCCCCGCGCCGAAACCCCCATGTGCGCCTCGTCTCACCTGCACGAAAGCACCCCCACGCCCCCTCCCGGCGAAGCGCACCGGCCTTATTGTCTAAAACGTCAAAGCCCTCCCTAAGGAGCCGTCCATGACCGCGCCCGTCGTCCACTCGCTGCGCGAACAGATCCGCGAGCACATCGTGGAAGGGATCGTCAGCGGGCGCTGGAAGCCGGGCGAGCGGATCGTGGAGCGCCGCATCGCGACAGAGCTGGAGGTCAGCCAGACCCCCGTGCGTGAGGCACTGCGCGAGCTGGAGTCGCTGCGACTCATCGAGTCCGCCCCCAACAAGGGCGTCCGGGTCCGCAACCTGACCGCCGCCGATCTGGAGGAGAGCTACCCGGTCAGGGCCGGTCTGGAGGCCATCGCGGCGGAGCTGGCGGCGGAGAAGCTCGCCGGCGACTGCTCGGCCCTCGAACCGCACGTCGCCGCCCTGTACGACGCCGACCGGGACTCCGACGGCACCGGCCAGGTCCGGCACACGGTCGGCTTCCACCGGGAACTCGTGCGCGCGGCCGGCAACTCCGTGCTGCTGCACACCTGGGAGGGCCTGGGCATCGAGGTGTTCACCGCGCTGTCCATCCGCTGGCTGGGGACCGTGCAGCAGTCGTACGCCGAGGAGCACCAGGAGCTGGTGGAGGCGTTCCGGCGCCGGGACCCGCGTATCGCGGACATCGTGAAGGCGCACGTACTGGGCTGCGCACCGCGTGCCTGAGTCGGTTCGTGCCTTGAGCGCCCCCTCGCTCAAACGTCTCCCCACCTGCGAAAACCATGCGAAAACACGGCACCCGGTGCCTGGAACCGAGGCACCCCGTGCCGATTTTCTCGTGATCAAGAGGTTTTGCCCCTCAACCCTTTGATCGATCATCGATCAGTGGTTACAGTCGCCGACGGGCCACGCGACGGTGTCGCAAACCGACACCGAACCCAAGCCCTCCGCCCTGTCCTGCCAAAGACAAAGGGCACCCCCGAACCCTGATGAGGGAACCCCCTTCGACTGAGGAAGGCGGCGACATGACCGACCCCAACGCCATCCAGCCGAGCGCGCTCGACCAGCTCCCCGACCGGGACCCGGAGGAGACCGCCGAATGGCAGGCCTCCCTGGACGCCGTCGCCAAGGCGGCCGGGCCGCACCGTGCCGCGTACCTGATGCGCCGTACGCTGGAACGCGCCGAGGGCGCCGGCATCGCGCTGCCGAAGCTCCTCGAGACGGACTACGTCAACACCATCCCCACCTCCGCCGAGCCCGCCGTGGACGGCGACGAGGCGATGGAGGCCCGGATCACCGCCTGGAACCGCTGGAACGCGGCCGCCATGGTGACCCGGGGCAGCAAACACGGCGTCGGCGGCCACATCGCCACCTTCGCCTCCGCGGCCTGGCTCTACGAGACCGGCTTCAACCACTTCTTCCGGGGCAAGGAGGCCGACGGCTCGGGCGACCAGCTCTACATCCAGGGCCACGCCTCCCCCGGCATCTACGCCCGCGCCTTCCTCGACGGCCGCCTGAACGAGACCCACCTCGACAACTTCCGCCAGGAGGCAGGCGGCAACGGCCTGCCCTCCTACCCGCACCCGCGGCGCCTGCCCTGGCTGTGGGAGTTCCCGACGGTGTCGATGGGTCTCGGCCCGCTGTCGGCGATCTACCAGGCGCGCTTCAACCGGTATCTGACGGCGCGCGGCATCAAGGACGTCTCGGACTCCCACGTCTGGGCCTTCCTCGGCGACGGCGAGATGGACGAGCCGGAGTCGACGGCCGCACTCGCGCTCGCTTCCCGCGAGGGCCTGGACAACCTGACCTTCGTCATCAACTGCAACCTGCAGCGCCTCGACGGTCCGGTCCGCGCCAACTTCAAGATCGTGCAGGAGCTGGAGGCCCAGTTCCGCGGCGCCGGCTGGAACGTCGTCAAGAGCCTGTGGGGCTCCGCCTGGGACGAGCTGTTCCAGCTCGACACGACCGGCGCGCTCGTACGCCGCCTGCGTGAGGTACCGGACGCGCAGGTGCAGACGTACCAGACGCGCGACGCGGCCTACATCCGCGAGGACTTCTTCGGCAAGGACCCGGCGCTCGTCGAGATGGCGAAGCTGCTGAGCGACGACAAGATCCTCGAGTGTTTCCACCTCTCCCGCGGTGGCCACGAGGCCCGCAAGGTGTACGCGGCCTACAAGGCGGCCCTGGAGCACAAGGGCGCGCCGACCGTGATCCTGGCCCAGACCGTCAAGGGCTTCACCCTCGGCGAGGGCTTCGCGTCGAAGAACGCCAACCACCAGATGAAGAAGCTGACGGTGGACGAGTTCAAGCAGATGCGTGACCTGCTGGAGCTGCCGATCTCCGACAGCCAGTTCGTCGACGGGGTCGTCCCCTACGGCCACCCCGGCGCCGACTCCCCCGAGGTGCGCTACCTCCAGGAGCGCCGCGCGGCCCTCGGCGGTCCCGCCCCGGCCCGCCGCGTCCACCCGGTGGCGCCTCTCCCCGCCCCCGCGGAGAAGGCGTTCGCGTCCTTCGACAAGGGCTCGGGCTCGCAGAACGTCGCCACGACCATGGCCTTCGTCCGCCTGATCAAGGACCTGGTCCGCGACAAGGAGACGGGCAAGCGCTGGGTGCCGATCGTCCCCGACGAGGCGCGCACCTTCGGCATGGAGAGCCTCTTCCCCTCTCTCGGCATCTACTCGCCGAAGGGGCAGACGTACGAGCCGGTCGACCGTGACCAGCTGATGTACTACAAGGAGGCCAAGAACGGCCAGATCCTCAACGAGGGGATCACCGAGGCCGGTTCGATGGCCGACTTCATCGCCGCGTCCACCGCGTACGCGACGCACGGCGAGGCGATGATCCCGTTCTACATCTTCTACTCGATGTTCGGCTGGCAGCGCACGGCCGACCAGATGTGGCAGCTCGGCGACCAGCTCGGCCGCGGCTTCCTCGTCGGCGCGACCGCGGGCCGGACCACGCTGACCGGCGAGGGCCTCCAGCACGCGGACGGCCACTCCCCCGTGATCGCCGCGACCAACCCGGCCGCGCTGACGTACGACCCGGCGTTCGCCTACGAGGTCGCGACGATCGTGAAGGACGGCCTGCGCCGCATGTACGGCGAGGCGGCCCCGGGCGAGGACCAGAACGTCTTCTACTACCTCACCGTCTACAACGAGCCGCTGCCGCAGCCGGCCAAGCCCGCCGCGCCCGGCATCGACGAGGGCATCGTCAAGGGCCTGTACCGCTTCAACACGGCGGAGTCGGCGGGCCTGTCCCCGACGGCGAACTCCCCGCGGATCCAGCTGCTCGGCTCCGGTACGGCGATCCACTGGACGCTCCAGGCTCAGAAGCTTCTCGCCGAGGAGTGGGGCGTGGCCGCGGACGTCTGGTCGACCACCTCGTGGACGGAGCTCCGCCGCGACGCCCTGGATGCCGACGCGGCCCTCCTGCGCGGCGAGGAGCGCATCCCGTACGTCCGCCGGGCCCTGCAGGGCGCCGAGGGCCCGGTCCTCGCGGTGTCCGACTACATGCGCCAGGTGCCCGACCAGATCGCCCAGTGGGTCGAGCAGGACTACTCCTCCCTCGGCGCCGACGGCTTCGGCCTCTCCGACACCCGCGAGGCCGCCCGCCGCCACTTCGGCGTCGACGCGGAGTCCATCGTCGTGGCGGCCCTGGCCCAGCTGGCCAGGCGCGGCGAGGTGAAGGCGACGTCCGTCAAGGAAGCGCGGGAGAAGTACGGCCTGTAAGGGTCCTCAGGGCAGACGGGCAGCGCAGCGGTGAAGGGGTACGGCGGCAGCCGTACCCCTTCGTTGTCAGTGGCCCCCGGCATCATGAACCCATGCGTGCCGCCCGGCTCATCAAGATGGTGCTTCTCCTGCAGTCCCGGCCCTCCATGACCGCCGCCGAGCTCGCGCGGGAGTTGGAGGTGTCGGAGCGGACCGTGACGCGGGATGCGCAGGCGTTGTCGGAGGCGGGGGTGCCGGTGTACGCCGATCGGGGGAGGGCCGGGGGGTATCGGCTGATCGGGGGGTATCGGACGCGGCTGACCGGGTTGGCGCGCGGTGAGGCGGAGGCGCTGTTCCTGTCGGGGGTGCCGGGGGCGCTGCGGGAGATGGGGCTGGAGGACGCGGCCTCGGCGGCCCGGCTGAAGGTGTCCGCCGCGCTGATGCCCTCCCTGCGGGACGCCCCGCGGACGGCCGCGCAGCGGTTCCATCTGGACGCGCCGGGCTGGTTCCAGGAGCCGGAGGTGCCCGCGCTGCTGCCCGTCGTCGCGGACGCGGTGTGGGACGACAGGCGGATCCGGGCCCGCTACCGGCGCGGGGAGGGTGAGGTCACGCGCGAGCTGGAGCCGTACGGGCTCGTGCTCAAGGCGGGCGTCTGGTACCTGTGCGCGCGGGCGGTCGACGCCGGGGCCTTCCGGACGTACCGCCTCGGCCGGTTCGCCGCCGTAGAGCCGTCCGAGGGCCTTGACGGGCGGTTCGAGCGGGACGAGACCTTTGATCTGCCGGGGTTCTGGGGTGAGCAGGCCGAGCGGTTCGCGCGTTCGATTCTGCGGGCCGAGGTCGTCGTACGCCTTTCGGCGGCCGGGGTGCGCAGGCTGCCGTACACCGTCGACCCGGTGGCCGCGCGGGACGCCCTCGCGGCGGTGGAGGAGGCCGACGGGGAGGGGTGGGTGACGGTGACGCTGCGGGTGGAGTCGGAGGAGGTCGCCCATACGCAGCTCACGGCGTTGGGGGCGGAGGCCGAGGTGCTCTCCCCGGCGACGCTGCGCCGGCGCTTCACCGAGGACGCGATACGGCTCGCGCGGCTGTACCGCTCGTGACATTCCCGTGTACGCCGGGGTGCGCCCCACCCCCGGAGGTCCGATGCTGGACCCGTGATGGACGAGACGGAGTTCTGGGAGCTGGTGGACGCGAGCCGGGAGGCCGCCGAGGGCGACCCGGAGGAGCAGGCCGACCTGCTCGTGGAGCGGCTGCTCCAGCTGGACCCCGAGTCGGTCCTCGACTTCGCCCGTCACTTCGAGGCCCGCTACAGCCGGGCGTACACCTGGGACCTCTGGGGCGCCGCCTGGGTGCTGCTCGACGGGGCGAGCGACGACGCCTTCGACTTCTTCCGATGCTGGCTGATCGGCCAGGGCCGCGAGGTGTACGAGCATGCCGTGCACGACCCGGACTCGCTCGCCGACCTGCTGGGCGACTTCGACGAGGAGATCGACGGCGACGGCGAGGAGCTGGGCTACGCGGCGGACGAGGCGTACGAGCAGCTCACCGGCACCGTGGCACCCGATCTGGGTATTCCGCCCGCGGCTTCGGAGCCCGAGGGCACGCCGGTCGACTTCGAGAACGAGCGGGCCCTCGCCGAGCGGTACCCCAAGCTGTGGGACCGCTTCCGGGAGTGAGTCGCGCGGCTCCTCAGGCCGCGGCGCGCCTGCGGACGGTGTCCGTCGGGATGTACGCCTGCGTCTGGTCGGCCCTCACCGCGTGATGCATCGGCGCCGCGTTGGCCTGGTCGAGGGCGGACGCGGTGACCGCGGCCGGGCCCAGGACGACCGTCGCGACCGCGCAGACGACGGCCCAGGGCCCGTGGGCGGTCCGGGTCCAGCCGGCCGCCCTCTCCGTCGCGTTCGTGGTGTGCGTACGGCTGCTGCTCATGGTCCCCACCTCCGGTCGGCTTGTGTTGTCCATGACCGTAGGGCGCGGGGATCTGAGGAGCCTGCGTGCCGCCTATGGCGTTCCTGTGGACGTCCTGCCCTGCAGGCGGGCCGCCCTCTCCCGTATCTCCGGGAGGCGGGCGCTGAGGGCCGCGCCCGGGCAGCTCGTCATGTAGCCGTCCTTGTGGCCGGCCAGGGCGGGGAGGGTGACGGCGCGCCCGGCGGCGTAGCGGCTGCCGCTGTTGCTGGAGGTCAGACGGACACTCGTCCGTGGGTCGATGTCGGCCAGGCCGAGCTTCCACGCGGCCAGCGCGGCGATCGCGTCGGTCATCTCCCGGGGGACGGGGACGCCGGCCGTGAAGGTGCCGATCGCGGCGATGCCGACGGTGCGGTGGTTGAAGCCCTGGGTGTGGGCGCCGGTGACGGGGCGGTCGACACCGCCCGCGCGGCCCTCGTAGATGGTGCCGCAGCGGTCGACGAGGAAGTTGTAGCCGATGTCGTCCCAGTCGCGCGCGCCGGTCTGGCCGGTGTAGAAGCCACGGATGATGCGCGGGACGTCGGCGCAGTCGTAGCCGTTGGGCGAGTCGGTGTGGTGGACGAAGACGGCGACGACCTCGTCGTCGTAGCGTGGCGGCGGCTGCGGGCGGGCGGCGCCGCCCAGCCAGGACGCGCGGGGCACCACCTGCGGCTTCACGGCCGGATGGTGGACGGTGGCGGGGCGGACCGTGCGGGGCCGGTGGGCCACGGCGGCCGTCACCGTGCTGTCGACGGCGCCCGCGCACAGCACCAGCGCGGCACCGGCGGCGAGGCCGGGCAGACAGCCCAGGAGCACGAGGGCCGGGCCCGGTATCCGTACCGGGCGCCGCCTTCGTGCCCCGCGCGCTCTTCGGAGGACACGCATGGTCCCACTGTCGGTCCGATCCGCTCCGCCCGCGATGTGTGGTGTGCCACCCGGTGGAACCAACGTCCTGGTCCGCGACGTTTTTCGGGGTACACGCACGCGTGGCGGGTTCCGGGCGCCACGCGCGCGTGGCTGATCACTGGGCCTCTCCCCCACGTATGAAGGGGTCCTAGAGAAAGGCGGCTCCGTGGACCTGCTCGACATCCTGCTGTTGCTGGTGATCCTGGCGTACGCGGGCTCCGGCTACCGACGCGGACTGGTGGCGGGCTGTGTCTCGCTCGCCGGGTTCGTGGGCGGCGCGGCGGTCGGCGTGTGGATCCTCCCCTGGATGATGGACCTGGTGACACCGGGCACGACGACGGCGACGGTGACAGCGGTGCTCACCGTGCTGGTCCCGGCCGCGGTCGGGCACGAGCTCGCGGGGCGGCTGGCGCTGCGGCTGCGGCGTGAGCTGGACCGGGGGCCGCTGCGGGTGGCCGACGGGGTCGGCGGGGCCGCGGCGAACGCGGTGGCCGTGCTGATCGTGGCCTGGGTGGCCGCGAGCGTGCTGGGCGCGTCCTCGTCGCCGCTGGTGACGACCGCGATCCGCGACTCGAAGCTGCTCGGGGCCGTGCAGGACGCGATGCCGGAGACCACTCCGTCGTGGTTCTCCGACGCCACGTCCGCGCTCACCCAGGCGGGCTTCCCGCAGGTCTTCAACCCGTTCGAGAACGAGTCGACCGCCGAGGTCGCCAAGCCCACCGGCGACAGCGTCACGGCGAGCGCCACGAACGCCGCCAAGCTGAGCACCGTGAAGATCGAGGGCGTCTCGGGCACCCAGGGCCGCGAGGGCAGCGGCTTCGTGTACGCCGCCCAGCACGTGATGACCAACGCCCATGTGGTGGCCGGCATCGACGACCCGACCGTGCGGGTCGGGGGCGTCGGGCGGTCGTACGAGGCCCGGGTGGTGCTCTTCGACCCGAACAAGGACGTGGCCGTCCTGTACGTCCCCGAGCTGCGGGCCCCCGTGCTGCGGTTCGAGGACGAGGCCGAGCGCGGCGACAAAGCGGTGGTCGCGGGCTATCCGCAGGACGGCGACCTGAACCTCCAGGCCGCCACGGTCGCGGTCCGGGTGAAGGCGACCGGCCAGAACATCTACAACGACGCGACGGTCACCCGCGAGATCTACTCGATCCGCTCCACCGTCCGCCCCGGCAACTCCGGCGGCCCGCTGCTGACCACCGACGGCCGGGTCTACGGCGTCGTCTTCGCCCGCTCGACGTCCGACGACGAGACGGGCTACGTCCTGACGGTGAACGAGGTGGCCTCCGACGCCGAGCGCGCGGCGAACGCGACGGCGCCGGTGGACACGGGCGAGCTGACCACGTCGTGACAGAACCTGATCACCTCACACCAGCGACCGGCCCATGAACACGTCGTCGACGTACTCGCCGGCCAGGAGGAACTCCTGCGGCAGGATCCCCTCCACCACGAAGCCCTCGGCCTCGTAGAGTCTGCGGGCGGGGGTGTTGTGGCCGAGGACGCGCAGGGTGATGCGGCGGGCGCCGCGCCGGCGGGACTCCTCGACCGCCGCGCGGATCAGCGCCCGTCCGACACCGCGGCCGCGGGCCTCCTCGGCGACGGCCAGGCCCTGGATCTGCCGGACGTGCGCGTTGCAGGCGAGCCTCGTGGGGAAGGCCAGACGGACGTAGCCGACGACGCGGCCGTCGAGTTCGGCGACCATGTGGTCCTCGGGGGCGTGGCGTTCGTCGAAGAAGGGCGAGTACGGCGGCTGCGGCTGGGGTGCGACCGCGTGCAGCGGCGACCAGGTGGCGCGGTCCAGTGAGGCCAGCGCGTCCTCGTCCGCGAGGCGCGCGACGCGTATACGGGGTTCCTTCGGCTCGGGCATGGAGGTCACCCTAAGCACAACGACCGGGGCGGCCCTACGGGATTTCGGGGGTCACGCCCAGGCAGGATGGTCCTCATGGAACTCAGGCGAATCGCGGTGGCCGGCGCGTCCGGTCTCATCGGCAGCGCACTGGTGCGGTCACTGACCGCGGACGGGCTCGAGGTGGTGCGCCTGGTCCGTGGTGCGCCCCGGGGCCCGGACGAGGTCCGGTGGGATCCCGAACGCGGGTCGGTGGACGCGGCCGGGCTCGCCGGGTGTGACGCCGTGGTCAATCTGGCGGGGGCCGGGGTGGGCGACCGGCGCTGGACGGAGGCGTACAAGAAGCGGGTCCGCGACAGCCGGGTGCTCGGCACGACGGCGCTCGCGGGCGCGATCGCCTCGCTGGACGAGCCGCCGCGGGTGTTCGTGAACGGCAGCGCGATCGGCATCTACGGGGAGACCGGGGAGCGGGAGGTCGACGAGAGCGCGCCCGCGGGGGACGGTTTCCTGCCCTCGCTGTGCGTGGAGTGGGAGGGTGCCGCGACGCCCGCGCGTGAGGCGGGCGTCCGTACGGTGTTCACGCGGACCGGGCTGGTGGTGGCGCGTGGCGGCGGGGCCTGGGGGAAGCTGTTCCCGCTCTTCCAGGCGGGGCTCGGCGGGCGGCTGGGCGACGGGCGGCAGTACTGGTCGTATGTCTCCCTGCACGACGAGATCGCCGCGATCCGCCATCTCCTGGACCGGGACGACCTGTCGGGGCCGTTCAACCTGACCGCTCCGCAGCCGCTGACCAACCGTGAGATCACGGAGGCGATGGGGCGGGTGCTGCACCGGCCGACGCTGTTCGCGGTGCCGGCGCCGGTGCTGCGGGGCGTGCTCGGGGAGATGGCCGGGGACGTGCTGGGCAGTCAGCGGGTGCTGCCCACGCGGCTGTTGGGGTCCGGGTTCACTTTCGCGTTTCCGGGGATCGAGGACGCCATCCGGGCGGCGTGACAGCCCCTGCGACCATATGCGACCGCCGTGCGACCGTGCCCTGTCGATGCGCGACTGTACCTGACCGATCCCGGCCCTAACCTCGATCCGAACTCGGGCATCCCGGACGGCTGTTGAGGGCATCACGTCCCCACCTGCCGCGCAACCTCGAGGAGGGGCACGTGCTTGAGCCCGCGTACCAGGCAGACGTCGTCATCGTGGGAGCCGGGGTGGCCGGACTCTCGGCGGCGCATCGGCTGAACAGCGCAGGTGTAACAACCGCCGTCCTGGAGGCCGCCCCTTACGTGGGCGGCCGGATGGCGACCGAGAAGGTCGACGGCTTCCGTCTCGACCGCGTGGGCCAGATGCTGTCCACGTCGTATCCCGAACTACGCCTGGCCGCGGGGCTCGACGCGCTCGTGCTGCGCCCCTTCGCGCCGGGCGTCCTCCTCCACAGCGACGGACGCCGGCACCGCGTGGGTGCGCAGGTGCCCGGGCGGGGTGCCAGGGGCGCACTGCATGCGGTGCGCGCCCTCGCAAGCGCCCCCCGCTCTACGCAGCGGCCCCGGCCGGCCCCGCTGACCAAGGCGGCCCGTCCGGCGCCTCCGTGGGGTACCGCCGTCGACCAGGCCCGGCTCGGTGCCGCGCTCGGCCGGCTCGCGGCCGTGCCCGTGGAACGGCTGCTGTCCCGCCCGGAGTCCTCCGCGCGGGAGGCGCTGGCCGCGCGTGGCCTGCCCGCCCGTACGGTCGACGGCTTCCTGCGTCCGTTGCTGGCCGGCCTGCTGTGCGACCCGGAGCTGACGACGTCCAGCCGGTGCGCCGACCTCGCGCTGCGCGCCTTCGCGTCCGGGCGGCTGTGCGTGCCGGAGGGCGGGGCGGAGGTGCTGCCGGAGCTGCTCGCGCGGGCGCTGCCGCCGGGCACCGTGCACACCGGGGTGCGGGTCACCTCGGTCGCCACGACCTCGGTGGCGACCGCGGAGCACGGCGAGTTCCGCTGCCGTGCCGTGCTCGTGGCCACCGACGCGCGCACCGCCGCGACACTGCTGCCCGGCCTGCGCGTACCGGACTTCCACCCCGTGACGGTCGTCCACCACACGACGGACGAGCCGCCGCAGACCGGCGCGTCGCTGCTCCTCGACGCGGACCACGGGGGCCCCGTCGCGCACACGGCGGTGGTCAGCCGGGTCGACCCCAGCCGGGCGCCCGCCGGCCGGGCCCTGGTGTCGTCGACGGTCCTGGGCGTGCCGCCGACCGAGATCGACACCGCCGTCCGACGGCACCTCTCCCGGCTGTACGGCACCTCCACCACCCGCTGGGAGACCCTCGCCGTGCACCACACCCCCGAGGCCGTCCCAGCGATGCGCCCACCGCACGACCTCCGGCGTCCGGTACGGCTCCTGGCGGGCCTGTACGTCTGCGGCGATCACCGCGACACCAGCACCGTCCAGGGCGCACTGCACTCGGCCCATCGCGCCGCGGCGGCACTCCTGGCGGACCTGGGGGCGACGGGCTCGATGCACGCGGCCGAGCCCCCGAGGAGCGTGCCCCGGGCGGCATGAGCACCGACCGCTCACACCCGGCCCGTGCCCGCCCCCAGGCGCTCCGGCCCCGGCGGACGCGGGCCGACCGGTCGCGGCCGATCCGGCACCGCCGTTCCCCACCGAGCCACTGCGACCGGCCCGGCACCGCCGTTCCCCACCGAGCCACTGCGACCGATCCGGCACCGCCGTTCCCCACCGTCGTGGCTGCCCGCCACGGCGGCGGAGAAAGGGCGCTGGCGCACGAGGAGCGGCACACGGGCGGCTCGGCGGAAGCCGACGCCACCCGGACCGCCCGACGGAAGCCCACCTCTCCCGGCCCACCCGCCGAAAGCCGACGCCACCCGGACCGCCTGGCGAGCCAGCGCCACGCGGGCGGTCCGGCGGGAGCCAGCCTCGCTCCGGGGCGCCCCGGGGGAGCCGGCCTCCCCCGGGCCGCCGCAAGGAGCCGGCGCCACCCGGGCCGCCCCCGGGGGGCCGGTCTCACCCCAGTGCCGCGACCTTGTCCCGGTACCCCCGTACCGGTGCCGCGTCCTTGTAGGGCTCCAGCCTGCGTTCGAAGTCGCGGACGTACTCGATCGCGCGGACCGAGCGCATCTCGGCGGCCTGGCCCGCGGCCTCCGCGCCGAGTTGGCAGGCCTGGTCGAGTTCGCCGAGGCCGAGGCGGGCGGAGGCGAGGACGACGCGGCAGAAGAGGCGGCTGCGGGCGTAGCCGGGGGCCCGTAGCTGGAGGGAGCGTTCGGCGTGCTGGGCGGCCGCCCGGAACTGCTGGAGGTCGCGGTGGCAGTGCCCGAACTCGTCGGCGAGCTGCGCCTCGTCGAAGCAGCGCCCCCAGTACGGCACTTCGTCGCCGGGCCGGGCCACTTCCAGGGCGCGCTCGGCACGTACGAGTGAGGCGGTGCAGGCCCGCACCTCGCCGAGCACCCCGTGCCCGCGAGCCTCGGCGGCGTGCAGCAGCGCCTGGATCGCGGGCGGGGCGTTGGTGCCGACACCCTGCTGGGCCACGCGCGCGAGCTGCACCGCCTCGCGCCCGTGCCCGAGGTAGACGGCCTGGCGGCTCATGGTGACCAGGACGTAGGAGCCGTACGCCCGGTCCCCGGCGGCCTGGGACAGCCGCAGGGACTGGACGAAGTAGCGCTGGGCGAGGCCGTGCGCGGCGATGTCGAACGACGTCCAGCCGGCGAGCCGGGTGAGGTCGGCGGCGGCTGCGAACAGGCGGCGGCCCGTCTGCTCGCCGTAGGTGCCGCGCAGCATCGGCTCGCACTCGTGCTCCAGGTAGCGCACGAGGGCCTGGCGGGCGTGGCCACCGCCGTAGGCGTTGTCGAGGGTGCGGAACAGCTCGCCGACCGAGCGCAGCGCCGCGATGTCGCCACCGGTGACCTTCTGGCCGGGGCCGCGCTCGGCCTGGCCGCGCTGCCGGGGCAGGGTGGGTACCACCTGTTCGGGCACCGCCGGGAGCCTGGGCGCGAGAGGTGCCTGGGCGGGCACCCTGGGGGCGCCTCCCTGCTCGGGCGCGGCCGAGAGCTTGGCGGAAGGCGCCTCACCGCGGGCCACCCTCTCGTCGGCCCGCCCGATCAGCCAGTCGCGGCTGGGGACGACGAGCCCGGCCGGGGTGAACGCGATCTTGCGCAGCTCGGCGTGGCTGCCGGAGTCCTTGCGCCACAGCCCGCTGACGATGTCGACGGCCTCCTCGGGGGTGGCGGCGAACTCCAGTCCCGCGTAGACGGGGGCACAGGCGTCCAGGCCGAGGTCCTGGGCGGTGAGACGGCGGCCGAGGCGGCGGGTGAAGACCTCGGCGATGAGGGCGGGAGTGGTGCCCCGGGGCTGTTGTCCGCGCAGCCATCGGGTGACGGACGTCTTGTCGTATCTCAGGTCCAGCCCGTGTTCGAGACCGAGCTGGTCGACGCGACGGGCCAGACCGGCGTTGGAGAACCCCGCTTCTGCGATGAGCGCGGCGAGCTGACGGTTGGGGGTGCGCTGCGCGGGTCGTTCCGTCATGGTGCGGTGCGGTCTCCTGCCTTCCGGGCTCTGAAGTGCCCGGATTGCCTGTGAGCAGCCCTTATGGCCTCGTGAACGGCGCGAATGTAGCTGAGCGTAAGCAGCCGATCGCACACTTCGACGTTCATTCATCCGATCGTGTGAGGATTAACCCCGACGCTGACGCGCGAGGGCCGGACGTACAGTGGCCTGGGCGCGCTACATGCCTGATACACCCGTCGCGAGGGAGGCGCTTGCCGTGAGTGAGGTGCGGTTCGTCCGTATGGGGTTCGGATCGGAGCTCGTCGACTACCAGGAGGCGTGGGACGAACAGCGCCGGGTGCACGCGGCGCGGTTCGCCGACGAGATCCCCGACACAGTCCTGCTCCTGGAGCACCCCCCGGTCTACACGGCCGGCCGGCGCACCGCCGACGACGAGCGCCCCCTGGACGGCACCCCGGTCGTCGATGTGGACCGCGGCGGCAAGATCACCTGGCACGGCCCGGGCCAGCTGGTGGGCTACCCCATCCAGAAGCTCCCGCGCCCGGTGGACGTCGTGGCACACCTGCGCCGCCTCGAGGACGTGATGATCCGCGTCTGCGCGGAGTTCGGCGTGGAGACCAGCCGGGTGGAGGGCCGAGCGGGCGTCTGGGTCCTCGGCGACCCGGTGGAACAGCGCCCAACCCTGGGCGGCCTCTCCCTCGACTTCGACCCGCGGCTGACCGACGACGAGTTCGACCCGCGCCTCAACGGCCCCGAGTACGCCCCTTCCAACGCGGGCCAGCGCCGCGAGGACCGCAAGATCTGCGCCATGGGCATCAGGGTCGCCAAGGGCGTCACCATGCACGGATTCGCCCTGAACGTGAACCCGGACACGTCCAACTTCGACAAGATCATCCCCTGTGGCATCCGCGACGCGGGCGTGACCTCCCTCTCCCACGAACTGGGCCGCGAGGTCACCATCGCCGAGGTGCTGCCGGTCGTGGAGCGCCACCTCACCGAGGTCCTGGGCGCCGCGGACCTGAAGCCGAGGGTGATCGACAAAACACCGGCAGCCGTCAGCCCGTCCGGCGTTTGAGGACGAGGCCGTCAGGCCGAAGCGGGGACACCGGGGGCCGCAGCCCCCAGCAGGGCCGACACCCGCACCGGGTTTCGAATCAACGGGCGTACGCTTAAAGCCGCCGAAGAATCAATCGCTAGGGAGCCGGTCGTGTCCGCAGTCGCACCCGACGGACGCAAGATGCTGCGCCTGGAGGTCCGCAACAGCCAGACCCCCATCGAGCGCAAGCCCGAGTGGATCAAGACCCGGGCGAAAATGGGTCCCGAGTACACCAAGATGCAGAACCTCGTGAAGAGCGAGGGCCTGCACACGGTCTGCCAGGAAGCCGGCTGCCCGAACATCTACGAGTGCTGGGAGGACCGCGAGGCGACCTTCCTCATCGGTGGCGACCAGTGCACCCGGCGCTGCGACTTCTGCCAGATCGACACCGGCAAGCCCGAGGCGCTCGACCGTGACGAGCCCCGACGCGTGGGTGAGTCCGTGGTCACCATGGACCTCAACTACGCCACCATCACCGGCGTCGCCCGCGACGACCTGGAGGACGGCGGTGCCTGGCTGTACGCCGAGACGGTCCGTCAGATCCACCAGCAGACCGCGGGCCGCGAGGGCGGCCACACCAAGGTCGAGCTCCTCGCCCCCGACTTCAACGCCGTGCCGGAGCTGCTTCAGGAGGTCTTCGCCTCCCGCCCCGAGGTCTTCGCGCACAACGTCGAGACGGTCCCCCGGATCTTCAAGCGCATCCGCCCCGGCTTCCGGTACGAGCGCTCCCTGAAGGTCATCACCGAGGCCCGCGACTACGGCCTGGTCACCAAGTCGAACCTGATCCTCGGCATGGGCGAGACCCGCGAGGAGGTCAGCGAGGCGCTGAAGCAGCTGCACGAGGCCGGCTGTGAGCTGGTCACCATCACGCAGTACCTGCGCCCCTCCGTGCGCCACCACCCCGTCGAGCGCTGGGTCAAGCCGCACGAGTTCGTGGAGCTCCAGCAAGAGGCCGAGCAGATCGGCTTCTCCGGCGTGATGTCCGGCCCGCTGGTGCGTTCCTCGTACCGCGCTGGTCGCCTCTACCGGATGGCCATGGAGAAGCGGGACACTCACATCGCCGCCCAGGCCGTGTGACCTGCCCGACACGGCGTCACCCACCCTGCCCAACAGCGCGTGCGACAAGCGTGTGAATTCACGCACAAGCCCCTACTGACCAGTAGTGTCCGATTCGACGCGGTCCTGACCGTCCTCGCAGATGAGGACGTCCGTCAGGGCCGCGTCGGGCGTTAAGGGCTGTCAAATCAAGGGTTCATGGGTGTTTGACCGGTCGGTCATGCCCTGGTAACACCAATCAGTGACGCTGAACTCACACCACGTACACCCGTCCCAGGGCTGACCGAGGGGGACCACCACCATGCAGGCCGCGCCCGTTAGCGCCACCGCGATCCCGTCCTTCACCACCGCACTGCGCGCCGTCGAGTCGCTGCTCATGAGCAGCGGCCAGGCCACCGCCCGCCGCAACGCGTGGACCTCCGTCCTGGAGGACCGCCGGCGCGCCAAGGACAGGGTCGAGGCGCAGCGCGTCCTCGACCAGGTCCAGCTGCTCGACGCCCGCCCCTGAAACCCCCCTCAGCCCACCCCGCGGGCACTGCCGTCGTCGGCACTTGTGGGGCCACGTAGACTTCGTGGCATGGCGAGGAAGGACACGGCAGCGGACGCTGCGAACCCTGGGCGACTCAAGCAGATCGCCCTGACCTACAAGATGACCCGCAAGGCCGACAAGAAGATCGGTCTTGTACTCGCGGCTGTCGGAATCGTCACCTTCGGTGTCTTCCTCGCGATCGGTTTCTTGATCGGTCACCCCATCTATCTCGGCATCCTGGGCCTCCTGCTCGCCTTCCTCGCGATGGCGATCGTGTTCGGGCGCCGGGCCGAGCGGGCCGCCTTCGGGCAAATGGAGGGCCAGCCGGGCGCCGCAGCGGCCGTGCTGGACAACATCGGCCGGGGCTGGACGACGACACCCGCGGTGGCGATGAACCGCAGCCAGGACGTGGTGCACCGTGCCGTCGGCAAGGCCGGCATCGTGCTGGTCGCCGAGGGCAACCCGAACCGGGTGAAGTCCCTGCTGGCCTCCGAGAAGAAGAAGATGGCGCGCATCGTCGCGGACGTACCGGTGCACGACGTGATCGTCGGCACGGGCGACGGCCAGGTGCCGCTGAAGAAGCTGCGCACGACCCTGCTGAAGTTCCCGCGCGTACTGAGCGGCCCGCAGGTCACGGTGACCAACGACCGGCTGCGCGCCATGGGCGACCTGATGAGCAACATGCCGCTGCCGAAGGGCCCCATGCCGAAGGGCATGCGCATGCCGAGGGGCGGACCGAAGACACGCTGACCTTCCTCGTGACAGAAAGAGGGCGCCCGGAGTGATCCGGGCGCCCTCTGCTACGTATGTGCTTCTACGTATGTGTCAGATCCGCATACGTATGTGTCAGATCCGCACTTCCACGGTCCGCGCCAGCCGGTCGTGGAGACCCCGGCCGTCGCGGTCCCAGATCAGGGGCGGGATGGCGAGGAAGAGCAGAACCGTGCGCAGCAGGGCGCGCAGCGGGTTGACCGTGCCGGTGTCCAGGGCGACCACCCTCAGACGGAAGAAGCGCTTGCCCGGAGTGAAGCCGACCGTGCCGACGGTCAGGACCATCAGCACGAAAAGGATGATCGGCGCCCAGACCTGGGCGGCCTCGTGATAGCTCTGGGTGATCAGGCCGTATGCGATCAAGAGGCACAGGCCCCAGTCCACGGCCAGGGCACCGAGTCGGCGGCCGGGACGGGCGATGGAACCCGGTCCCTCCTCCGGCAGGCCGAGCTGTTCGCCCCGGTATCCGAAGTCGGCACCGGCCTCTTCCGCGGCCGCGCGGGGCCCGGAAAGCCACGATCCGATTGCTTGCCTGTTGTCCACCGCTCCAAGGTACTGCGCGCGTATATGCCCCTGGGAAGGCGGGGTGCCCAGGGGCTACGGTGGAACGGAATCGGTTAACTTCTGCGAAACAAACGAGTCACGCCCGAGAAACCACCCGTCCCTAGGGTCGGGGTCAGCGTGTGCCACCGCACTGGCCGCACGAACGAACTACCACCCCGGCACGGGAACGGCCGGGAGTAGGAGGAGCTGGATGTTCCAGAACGCCGACGAGGCCAAGAAGTTCATCGCGGACGAGGACGTCAAGTTCATCGACGTCCGCTTCTGCGACCTGCCGGGCGTCATGCAGCACTTCACGGTGCCCGTTGAGGCGTTCGACCCGGACGACGAGCTCGCCTTCGACGGATCCTCGATCCGTGGTTTCCAGGCCATTCACGAGTCCGACATGGCGCTCCGCGCGGACCTGTCGACCGCCCGCGTCGACCCGTTCCGCCGGGACAAGACCCTCAACATCAACTTCTTCATCCACGACCCGATCACGGGCGAGCAGTACTCCCGTGACCCGCGCAACGTGGCCAAGAAGGCCGAGGCCTACCTCGCCTCCACCGGTATCGCCGACACGGCGTACTTCGGTCCCGAGGCCGAGTTCTACGTCTTCGACAGCGTCCGCTTCGCCACCAGCGCGAACGAGTCCTTCTACCACATCGACTCCGAGGCGGGTGCCTGGAACACCGGCGCCCTCGAGGACAACCGTGGTTACAAGGTCCGCTACAAGGGCGGCTACTTCCCGGTCCCGCCGGTCGACCACTTCGCCGACCTGCGCGCCGAGATCTCGCTGGAGCTGGGCAAGGCCGGTCTCCAGGTCGAGCGTCAGCACCACGAGGTGGGCACCGCCGGCCAGGCCGAGATCAACTACAAGTTCAACACGCTGCTCGCCGCCGCCGACGACCTCCAGCTCTTCAAGTACATCGTGAAGAACGTGGCCTGGCGCAACGGCAAGACCGCGACCTTCATGCCGAAGCCGATCTTCGGTGACAACGGCTCGGGCATGCACGTCCACCAGTCCCTGTGGACCGGCGGCGACCCGCTGTTCTACGACGAGGCCGGTTACGCGGGCCTGTCGGACACCGCCCGCTACTACATCGGCGGCATCCTCAAGCACGCCCCGTCGCTGCTCGCCTTCACCAACCCGACGGTGAACTCGTACCACCGTCTGGTCCCGGGCTTCGAGGCGCCGATCAACCTGGTGTACTCGCAGCGCAACCGCTCCGCGGCCATGCGTATCCCGATCACCGGCTCGAACCCGAAGGCCAAGCGCGTCGAGTTCCGCGCGCCCGACTCCTCCGGCAACCCGTACCTGGCGTTCTCCGCGCTGCTGCTCGCGGGCCTGGACGGCATCAAGAACAAGATCGAGCCGGCCGAGCCGATCGACAAGGACCTCTACGAGCTGGCTCCCGAGGAGCACGCGAGCGTGGCGCAGGTCCCGACCTCGCTCCCGGCCGTCCTCGACTCCCTCGAGCGCGACCACGAGTTCCTTCTCGCCGGTGACGTCTTCACGTCCGACCTGATCGAGACGTGGATCGACTTCAAGCGCGCGAACGAGATCGCCCCGCTGCAGCTGCGTCCGCACCCGCACGAGTTCGAGCTCTACTTCGACGTGTGATCGACCCGGTCGACAACCGCTGGGGGCCGCCATCCGCGAGGATGGCGGCCCCCGCCGCGTTGTGTCACTCGACCGGGGGCTCGGGGATACGCCAGACGATCCGGAACCGCTCGGCGTCGGGAAGCCCGAACGGGCCGACGGGGCTGATCTGCTTGATCAGATAGCCGAAGACCATGTGATGTGTGTCCTCCGAGACCTCGTCCCAGGTGTCCGGGGTCACGATCATCACCTCTCGCATGAGGCTCATGTCGGACTCGTTCTCCAGCATCTCGGCCCGGTCGTCCCGGTCCATCGTCTCGTCGGCCCGCATGGCGCGGATCGACTCCGCGAGGAGATTGGGTTCGCGGCCCAGGCGCCGACGGATCTCCCGGCAGCCGTACTGGAACGCCGCGTACGCCTCCATTGCCTCCCGGTCGGGATTCCGGTAACCGTAGGGAGCTCCCTCTTCGGCCCCCACGTAGTCGCCCTTCAACATGTGCAGCAGGACCCGCAGCGCGTGGTCGGCTCCCTGCTCCTCGATGAACCGCGCCATCGCATGGACCCATTGGTCCTCCGACACCAGCGGCTTGTGCGGAACGGCGAGCGACGGATGGATCTCGATGGCGCTGAACGGGTTGATCAACATGCCCATGACCAGCTCTGGGGTCCACTTGCCGTCCTCACCTCCCCAACCACCCTGGACCAGTTCCTGGAACGACTTCAGCGTGCCCGACTCCCCTTCGTCGGTCGCGCGCCACAGCGGCAGAAACCTGGTCGCCTCGGACTCCTCGTCCCGGGGTGGGCTGCACAGCCCGGCCAGGATCACGACGATGTCGTGAACGGTTTCCCAGCGCGACACGCGGCTGCCGTTGAGGGCGGCCCGCACGCTCTCGTGGCTGGCCCCCGACAACAGGTCGTCCCGGTCGCGGATGCGCGTGCTCACCTTCCGGAAGCTCGGCTTGCCCGCCGCGCGGTGAAGTTCCTGGAGTGCTTCGACCAACTCCTGGTGCGGACCGGCCGGTTCGGGTGCGGCGGCGGATGCGGCCAACTGAGTTTCTCCTTGCCCAGATGTGTCAAGTTCCGCCAGCACCGTAGAAGTCGCAGGCCAGGGCCGAGTCAGCTTTCGTCAAGTTCCCGGTCCCGCCCGCCAAACGGTGACTCGCGGCCGGCGGGCGCGGTGAGCATGGAGAAGGCGCCGGTAGAGCGCCTTCGTCCAAGGAGTTGCCGCACATGCACGTCCCTCCCTACGCCCATGACACGATCCGCGCCGCCCTGCCGGGCATGCCCACCTCCCGCCACGTGGGCGCCCTGGACTGCTGTCTGTGCGACGAGCCGTTCGGCGAGGACAGAGCACCCGTACCGCTCGGCCCGACACCGACGTCCGGGCTGTTCGGCTGCCGCCCCTGTCTGACCCGGCTGGTGCGGCTGGCCCGGCGGTCACGCGATGCCCGGCTGGTACGGGACGCCGAGCGGGCCAGGGCCGAGGCAGCCGTGTGGGAGGCGGAGTGCGAGCGGTATCTGGCCGGTATCAGGAGTGTGCGCGAGTCAGCCGAGGCCGTCACCCGGCTCGCGGAGGAGGGAAGCGTGGAGCCGCTGCGGATCGCCTGGCTGCTTGTGTCCCTGGAGTCGGCGTACGCCTGGGCCCCCGAGAACGTCCCCGAGCCTGCGGAAGCCGTCGGTTCCGAGGACGGGACACTGCGGGACGAGACCCTCCGTCTCAGTCTGGAGATGATCTCCGCGCGTGAGGCGGTCGCGAACCGGCTCGTCTACCACCTGATCAACGAGGCCGCCCCCACCGAACCGGAGCTGTGCGCGGAGCTGGAGTGCCCCGAGGACTGCTCCGGACGGCACGACAGCGACCACATCGACTGCGGGCCCGACGCGGTCTTCGAGGACCTTGCGGAGCACGGGGTCGTGATCGAGCGCCGGGACGAAGACGTCGCCCCGGCCGCGCCCGAGTCGTCGGCACACACGGTGGGCAGCGACGACCTGGTCGACGTACTGAAGCACTGCGGCATCGACGCGGACGACACGGAAGCCGTCGTCAGCGCGGCCGCCGTCGGTCTGGTCGCCGTAGCCTGGCGGGACGGGCCGCTGGAGGCGATCCGTGAGGCCGGCGGCGGGCCGAGTGGCGGCGAGGTCCTCGCGGAGAGCGTCGACCTGTACCGCAGGGCTCGGAGGGCACTGCTCGCCGCCCGGGAGGACGGGCCCGAGGCGCTGCTCGCGTTCCAGGCCGTCGCCTCGGACGTGGACCTGCCGTGGGTGGGCGGTTCGGGCTTCACCCTGCGGGGCAGCGGCGAGCCCATTGAGGACTTCGTCGAGAACGTCGACAACCGGGTCTGGTTCACGTCGAAGGTCATGCGCGAGCAGGGCTGGTGGACAGGGGTCCTGCGCAGAGCCGCCTCCGCCGCCGTCCTCGACGCCGACCAGTTCGGCATGCCGGGCTGGCCTGCCGCCGTCGCCTCGGCCATGGAGCGGCTCGCCACGCTGGACCGGTCCGACGCGCCCGAGGCGCTCGCCGACCTCGCGGCGGTGGAGGCCGCGCTGCTCGAAGCACCCGACCGGCTGGGCGTGGCCGCCCTCGACTGGATCGCCGACCGCGGTCTGTTCGGCTAGGGGCGCATGATGAAGTGGGACGACATCAGTCTGGCCATCCTCGCCGCGTTCGGCTGTGTCACGCTGCTGCTGGCGCAGGTCAGCGACGTGCTCTCGCGGCTGCCCCGGATCATCCGGGCCTGGCGTCGCGTACGGCAGGAGCTGAACGGCGATGGCGGCATCCGACGCCGGGACGGCTCCTCGTCCGCGGACGATCCGCATGGGCGCGGCAATGACTGATCCGGCACACAACCATTCGCCCTTCTCAGGCTTCCTATACGTGGGAGACGATCCCCCACGACGAGGAAGACAAGCAGGAGAGGTAACGGGGATGTCCGAACGGTACGACGAGGAGCGCGAGTTCGACCTAAGATGGGCGGACGCCGCCGAGCACAAGGAGCCCTCGGCGCGGGCGCGGATGTTGGCCGCGCGGTGGAAGGAGAATCCGCCGGAACCGCAGCCCTTCCGGGCCGACCCTGGGCAGGTGGGGCCGCGCAGGTCGTCGTGGATGTCGACGGCCCTGGTGCTGGGCTGCGTGGCCGCGGTGATCGTGTTGTTGGGGTACGCCAACTTCCGCGGGTCGTACTGAGCGGCATGCGCGTCGACATCAGGTACGGGGACGCGGCGGCCGTGCGGCTCGCCGAGGGCGCGACCCTGGGCGAGGCGATCGACACCTCGGATCCGGCGGCCTGGACGGCCCTGGACGCCGGCGTGCGCATGATCGCCTGGTACGGGAACGAGGACCACCAGCCGAACTGGGCCAGGACCGAGGGCGGGCGGTCCCTGACCGCGGCCCTGCGTCGGCCCGAGCAGCTCACCGAGGCGCGGCTGGCGATCGCGCTGTGCCACCGGGAGGGGCGGATCCGGCAGGGCGCGCTTGAGCAGGTCACCCGGTACCCCGCGCTGCTGCCGCTCGTCGTCATCCGGTGTGCCGACTGGGCCCCGCCGGTGCGCGAGCGTGCCCGGGAACGGCTGGCCGAGGTGCTGGACGCCGGGAGCGCGATCCGGCTCGCCCCGCTGATCCTGCGCCTCGGGCGCCGGGGCCGGGGGGATTTCGCCACGCGTCTGACCGCCGAGGTGTTCCGCCGGGAGCCCGCCGAGCGCCTCGCGCCCCTCCTCACCCACCCCGACCGTGCCGTCCGCCGGTTCGTGTATGGGCTCGCCGTCGCGGACGGGACCCTCTCCCCCGCGGAGCTGGCCGACGCAGCCGCCCGGGACCACGACACCGTCTGCCAGCGCCTGTGCGCGGAGGCCGCCCTGGCCGCCGTACTACGGGAGGGCGGCCCGTACGACGACGTTCTGCGCCCGCTGCTCGGTGCGCGTAATCCGCAGGTCCGGTCGGCCGGGGTGACCGCGCTGCGGCGGGCGGGGCACCCGGAGAGGGCGGAGCCCTTCCTCGCCGACCGGTCGGCGCTGGTGCGGGCCTGTGCGCGGTATGTCGTACGGCAGGGCGGGGGTGATCCACTGTCCTGGTACCGGCGTCGGTGTGCCGACCCGGGTGACCCGGGGCTGCCTCCCGGCGCGGTCCTCGGGCTGGCGGAGTGCGGGGAGCGGGCGGACGCCGAGCTGCTGTGGCCGATGCTCGGGCACCCCGAGGCGGGGGTGCGGGCGCGGGCCGTGGCCGGGCTGCGGACCCTGGACGTCACGGATGTGGCGCGGCTGCGGTCGCTCCTCGACGATCCGGCGCCCGCGGTGGTGCGCGAGGCCACCGTGGCGCTGTTGCCCTCGGCGCGCTCGCTCGACGCCGGCTGGCTGACGGAGCGGCTGGGAGCGGAGCGGCCTCGGCATCTGCGGGTGGCCGCGTTCCGGCTGCTGGACGCGCACGAGGGGCTGGTGCGGCTGCGGTCCGCCGTCGCGCTCGTCGACGACGAGGACGTCGACCTGCGGCACTGGGCCCAGCAGTCCGTGCAGGGCTGGCACTTCACGGCGGACGTGCCGAGCGGGACGCCCGAGGTGGGCGAGCTGCTGGATCGGGGGCGGCATCTGTTCAGTGAGTACGTGCTGAAACGGCGCAAGTGGGAGGCGGGGCTCCGGCCCTGAGCCACAGAGCCACAGAGCCGCTGAGGCCCCTGAGCCTTTGCTGGCCCTAGGGCTGATCGCGACCGCTTCATGGCGGGGCCGGGTGCACACTGGCAGTGGGACGGGTGCCTGACTGCGGGGTGGTGGTGCAGATGCGGAGCCGCTTCCAGAGCGACCGACAGCTGACCGTGCGGATGACGGCCACGCTGTTCCTGCTCGGACTGCTGTACGTGGCCTTCGTCGCCGCGTTGATCGTGTTGCTGAAGTCGTGGCTGCTGGTCGTCGTACTGATCGCGGCGATGTTCGTCGCGCAGTTCTGGTTCTCCGACCGGATCGCGATGTTCGCCATGCGCGGGCGGGTCGTGGAGCGCGAGGAGTATCCCGAGCTGCACGCGGTGGTCGACCGGCTGTGTGCGATCGCCGACATGCCGAAGCCGGTGGTCGCCGTGTCCGAGATGGACATGCCGAACGCGTTCGCGACCGGCCGCAATCCGGATCACGCGGTGGTCTGCGTGACGACCGGGCTGCTGCGTCGGCTGGAGCCGGCGGAGCTGGAGGGCGTCCTCGCGCACGAGCTGTCGCACGTGGCGCACAAGGACGTCGCCGTGATCACGATCGCGTCCTTCCTCGGCGTCCTCGCGGGACTGATCATTCGGTTCGCCTTCTACTCGGGGCTGTTCGGCGGGGGCCGCCGGGACCAGAACACCGCCGCCGTGCTGGCCGCCGTGATGGCGGTGTCGGCGGCCGTGTACGCGATCAGCTTCCTGCTCATCCGGGCGCTGTCCCGGTACCGGGAGCTGGCGGCGGACCGCGCGGCCGCGCATCTGACCGGCCGGCCCTCGGCGCTGGCGTCCGCGCTCACCAAGGTCTCCGGCGACATCGCCCGGATCCCGACGAAGGACCTGCGCACGGCCCAGGCCTTCAACGCCTTCTACTTCACTCCGGCGGCCGGTAAGGAGCCCGGCATCGAGCGCTACTTCTCCACGCACCCCAGCCTGGAGCAGCGGCTCGACCAGCTGGGCCGCATCTCGGCCGAGCTGGGCGAGGCGGCGGCTCCCGGGAAGGCGGGCTGAGCATGGGGCTGCTCGACATCCTGCTCGGTCGTACGAAGCCGGTCGTGCCCGACCTCGACCAGTTGTTCGCGCTGCCGTCGGCGGCGGTGACGCTGGAGGCGGCGGTCGGGTTCACCCCGACCGGGCAGGGCGCGGTGTGCTTCGCGACGGTGGAGGGCGCCGCCTTCGAGCAGACGCACCGCGAGGTCCAGGCCCTGCTCGACGCGGACGCCGACCGCACGGGCCCGCCGGTGGAGCTGACGCAGGACGCCTACGGCTACTCCTGGCTGGTCTCGCGCCGGGCGCCCGACGAGCTGTCGTTGCTGGTAAACGACCTGCACGCGGTGAACAGCTCGATGGAGGTCAACGGCTTCGGGCCGCAGCTGCTGTGCTCGCTGGCCGGCTTCCGGGCCGAAGGGGGGCGCGGGCTGGCGCTGGTGTACCTCTACAAGCGGGGCACCTTCTACCCGTTCGCGCCGCTGCCCGGCGCGGGGCAGCGGCGCGACAACGCGCTGGAACTCCAGGTGAAGGCCGCTCTCGGGAACGACCTGCGGATCGAGCAGGACCTCGGCCGCTGGTTCCCCGTGTGGGGCGCCCCCGGTCTGTGAGCCTCACGACCGAGGGCGCCCGAGGCCGGGATCACTCCCGGTCTCATCCGCTCTTCTCGCGCTCCTGACGGCGGGCCTCGAAGGGGCGCTCACGACGGTAGCGGCGCTCCCACTTGGCCTGCGTGTCCCGGCGCCGACGGTACGCCTCGTACGTCGTCGGGGCGGCTCCCGACCCTGACGTCGGGGACGTCGGGGACGCGCTGTGCCCGTAGCGCACGTACAGGAAGAGCACGGCGACGGCGGCGAGCCAGTAGACGGGGTTTCCGAAGCCCAGGACGACGAGGACGACGGTCCCGGACAAGATGACTGTGCCCATGACGGGTCTCCCTCCGCGGGCGTGGGGTGGGTGGGTGAGTGGTGGCGGACGGTGCCGCCGAGCGGGGAGTGGCCTGCTCCGCATCGCCTCTCCAGCGTAGGGAGACGCTCACATGGCGTGCATCTCCTTTTCCGGTGACCCGCCGTCAACCGTCGTGTCGCGCCGTGAACCGTCGTGACCCGCGTGAACCGCCGTGAGTGAATGGGGAGATGACCACAGCCTCCGGGTTCACTCCCGCCCCCTTCGCCCATGACCACGACGGTGAGCGCCTCAGCGGTGTGTACGGCGACGGGGGCGGTCCGGGAGCGGCCACCGCGGTGCTGCTGCACGGCGCGGGCAACGGCAGCAAGGAGCGACTGCTGCCGCTGCTCGGCGAGTTCGCGGCCCGGGGCTGCCGCACCCTCGCCTTCGACTTCTCCGGGCACGGCGAAAGCACCGGCGCACTCCGGGAGTTGAGCCTGCGGCGGCGCTTCGAGCAGGCGGTGGCGGTGATCGACGCGTACGTTCCGGCCGACGGGCCGCTGGTCCTGGTCGGGTTCAGCATGAGCGGTCAGACGGTGGCGGACCTCGCCACGCACTACGGGCAGCGGGTGGCGGCTCTGGGGCTGTGTGCGCCGGCGGTGTACGCGGCCGAGGCGTGGAACGTGCCCTTCGGCGACGGCGACGGCCGCTTCAGCGACATCATCCGCAGGCCCGACAGCTGGCGCGCGGCCCCGGCACTGGACGCGCTGCGGGCGTACGAGGGCAGGGCGGTGCTCGCCGTACCGGGCACGGACAAGGTGATCCCGCCGGCCGTGACGGAGGCGGTGGGAGCGGCGCTCGCCGCCCGGGCACGCTTCACGCGTCTCGAACTGCCCGATGCCGAGCACAGGTTGGGGCTGTGGTTCCAGGAACACGCGGAGGACCGCGCGGAGTTCGTGACGGCGGTGCTGGGCTGAATGCTCAGATCCCCGGCGTGGCCGTCACCACCCCCGCGTCGATCGCCGCGAGGAGGGTCTTGCGGTCGGCGGCGGTCCGGTCGGCGTAGCGGAGGGCGAACTCGGTGACGGCGCGGTCGAAGGTGTCGGCGCCGCCGAGGTAGGAGGCGATGGCGACACGGTCGCCGGAGCGGGCGTGGGCGCGGGCCAGGGCGGTGCCGCACAGCCGTCCGTACGCGCGCAGGTCGGCGGCGTTCATCCCGGCGATCTCGGCACTGACCTTCATGTCGCGCAGTTGCCGCCAGCAGAAGGCGCGGCCCTGCGGCCCGGTCATCCAGCCGAGGAAGATGTCGCTGGCGGCCTGCGTCAGCCGTTGCCCGGCCACGACCCGGTGTCCGGGGTGGGCGAAGGGTCCGCTCGGCAGATGCTCCTCCAGGACCGACTTGCGGGCCTCCTTGAGCTGGAGGAACAGCGGATCGCCGTCGTCGCGGCCGGCGAGCAGCACGATGAAGCAGCGCAGACCCACGCTGCCGACACCGATGACCTGGCGGGCGGCGTCGACGAAGCGGTAGCGGTCGAGGAGCAGCCGGCGCTCCTCGGTGAGGGTGGAGCGGTAGTCGCTGAAGATCTTGCGGACGGCGGCCCCGTCGGAGGCACCGGCGGGTTCCAGGAGCGGCGGGTCCTGGATGATGCGGCGCCGCCCGTCGACCACTTCGGTCAGCTTGTCGAGGGCCTGCAGGCTGGTGCGGCGGCGGGCGCGGGTCAGGCTCGACTCGACGTGCCGGCGCCGGCGGTCGGAACGGGCGAGGGGCAGCAGGTCGTCGGCGGCGATGCGGGCATACCACACGTCGAGTTCACCGAGTCCGGCCATGCTCCGCATGGTGCTGCGGTACGCGGTCACCGAGTCCAGGGCCGCGCGGAGCACCTTGGGCTCGGGGAGGCCGTTCTCGCGGGCGGCGACGGCGACGGAGGCCGCGAGCCGTTTCACGTCCCACTCGAAGGGGCCCGGGTACGTCTCGTCGAAGTCGTTGAGGTCGAACAGGAGGGCGCGCTCCGGGGAGGCGTACAGGCCGAAGTTGAGCAGGTGGGCGTCGCCGCACAGCTGGACGGTCAGGCCGGTGTGCGGCTGGGCGGCCAGGTCGGCGGCCATCACGGCGGCGGCGCCGCGCAGGAAGGCGAACGGCGAGCCGGTCATCCGCCCATATCGGATCGGCAGCAGCTCCGGCAGCCGGTCGCGGCCCTGCCGCTCCAGTACGGCGACGGGGTCGGGCCGGTCGACGGCAGGGGCCCAGCGGGCGTGGGCGGAGCGCGGCAGGTGCTTACGGGTCTCCTTGCCGCGCCGGGCTCGGTCCGCGGGGGTGGTCATGCGCGGTGCCTGTGGTGGTGCCCGTGGTGGTGCCTGCGGTGCCTGTGCATCACGGCCTCCTGTGCTCCCTGGATCGCTTCACCTCCTGCTCGCAGTGAAGGGCCGGTTCCGGGGCGTGCGCATGCCGGGTACGGCGAACGGGTGACGGGGGCGCCCCGTCACCGCCCTCCGATTGTCAGTGGCGTCGGGGAGGATGCCCTCAGGTGTGATGTGAGGGGCGGAGGCCGGCATGGGTGAAGGGCAGCGGTACATCGACGCGGCGGAGCGGCGGGCCCGGCTCGCGGTGCGGCACCGGCTGGCGGGTGCGGCGCGGGCGGCGGCCCCCGAGGAGGTCGCCGACTCCCTGGTCGCACTGCACGGCACGGACCCGGCGACGGTGTACCTGGCGGTGGGGGCGCGGCTCACGGACCCCACGAGAACCGTCGCGGAGACCGAGCGGGCGCTGTACGAGGACCGCTCCCTGGTCCGTATGCACGGCATGCGGCACACGGTCTTCGTGTTCCCCACCGGCCTGACCGCCGTCGTGCACGCCTCCACGGGTCTCGCCGTCGCGGCGCGGGAGCGGGCGAAACTGCTGAAGGACATGGCGAAGGCCGGGGCACCGGACGCGGCCTGGCTGAAGGAGGTCGAGGAGTCGGCACTGGCCGCGCTGGCACGGCGCGGGCAGGCGACGGCCACCGAACTCACCCGGGACGAGCCGCGCCTGAGCGAGCAGTTCGTGTACGCGGCCGGGAAGCGCTACGAGGGCATCCACACCGTCTCCACGCGCCTGCTGAAGGTGCTGGGCGTCGAGGGCAAGGTGGTACGGGGACGGCCGCTCGGCTCCTGGACCTCGACGCAGTTCCGCTGGGCCGTGGCGCCCGAGCACCCCGAACTGGACGTGGCCCGGGCCCAGGCGGAACTCCTGCGGCGGTGGCTCGCGGTGTGCGGGCCTGCGACGGAGGGTGACCTGAAGTGGTGGACGGGCTGGAAGGTGACGGACGTCCGGCGCGCGCTGGCCGCGACGGGGGCGCAGGCCGTGCGGCTGGACGAGGGCACGGGGTACGTCGTCGAGGGCGACGTCGATCCCGTCGCGGGACCCGCCGAGCCATGGGCCGCGTTGCTGCCCGGGCTCGACCCGACGGCGATGGGGTGGCAGGAACGGGACTGGTATCTGCCCCAGGAGTGGCGCCCGCTGCTGTTCGACGGGAGCGGCAACGTGGGTCCGACGGTGTGGCTCGACGGGCGCGTGGTGGGGGCCTGGGCCCAGCGCGCGGACGGGGAGATCGTCTGGCGCCTCCTGGAGCCGGGCGGGGTCGGCCGGGAGGGCGAGGCACTGATCGCGGCGGAGGCGGAGCGGGTGCGTGGGTGGGTGGGCGCGACGAAGGTGACACCACGGTTCCGGACACCGCTGGAGAAGGAGTTGGCCGCGCAGTGACTGCCGCGGAGTCCGAGCCGCGCGGGCCCGATGCCGGGTCCGATGCCGGGTCCGGCCTGGTGCTCGACGACGACTTCCGACGGTACGGCCGGGCACTTCCACCCGGACGGAAAACGGCCACCCGGCGCCGTCCTGCCCGCCGACTGGAGCCCCCCGCCGACCTGCGGCTCCCCGGCCCGTGAACCCCGCCCCACCCCGACAGCACGCACCGCCCGCCCCCACGGCAGGGGACGGGCGGCGCGCGGGGGCAGTCGGGCTCAGCGGCTGTAGCGGAGCAGGGCGCGCACCATGTGGCACGTCGTGTCCGACGGCGGGTGGATGCCGATGAGTTCGGCCGTGCTGCGGATCTTCTCGTTGCGGGCCTGGTTCGGGACGTAGACGCCCGCGTCGAGCAGGGCGATGGCGAGGCGCATGGCCTTGAGGCGGCGGTTGTGCGTGATGTACCACTCGCGCGGACGCCCCGGCGGCAGCGGCCGCTTCGCCATCGGCGCGTACGGCAGGTCGAGCTGGACGGAACGCTTCGCGGTGGACTGGGTCGGCAACGGCTTCTGCTTCAGGGCGGCAGCGGGCACAGGCATCCTCCTGTCGCGGTCAGGGCCCCACCGGAAACCCCGGTGACGCCCTCGAACACTGCTTCTATTCTACTGCCCCCCACTGACAAAAGCCCCTGGCCACAAGGCTTGTGAGGGCTCAGTGACACGGGCGCCGAACGGGTTTTGGCGTACGGTGGGCCGCATGGAGATCTGGATCAACCCGGCCTGTTCCAAGTGCCGCAGCGCCCTCACCCTGCTCGACGCCGAGGGCGCCGACTACACCGTCCGCCGCTATTTGGAGGACGTGCCGAGCGAGGACGAGATCAGGGACGTACTCGACCGTCTGCACCTCGAACCCTGGGACATCACGCGCACCCAGGAGGCCGCGGCCAAGGACCTCGGGCTCAAGGAGTGGGCGCGGGACGCGGATTCCCGTGACCGCTGGATCAAGGCGCTCGCCGAGCACCCGAAGCTCATCCAGCGCCCCATCATCACCGCGGACGACGGCACCGCAATGGTGGCCCGCACCGACGAGGCGGTCCGGGACGCTCTGTCCCGTTGAGCAACGGTTTGACCGTCGACGGGAGTTCGGGCGGCTCCGGTGTTACCCTCCGCGGCCATGACTTTCGGTGATCAAGGAATACCGTACGGACCACCCGATCCCTATGCCCAGTGGGCGGCCGAGCAGGAGCGCATCCGCAGACGCAGACAGAGACGGCGCGCGGTGGCCGCCGGGACGGGCGCGGTCCTCGCCGCCGCCATCGCCGCCGGCGTCGCGCTGTACACGGGTGGGGACGACAACGACGACAGCGCGGCGGCCGCGGCCACGAGCGGCGCACCCACGCCGGACGCGGCGACCACCCCCGTCCCCTCCGTCGACGTCGACGTGTCCAATGCCCCGACCGCACTCCCCTCCCTGCTGGCCCGCCCGGTCATCCGCCCGGAGCAGGCGTTCCCCGCGAAGAGCGTGCGCCTGAAGGACGGCTCCCGGTACACACGGGTCGACCTGGCCACCACCACCGACTGCGCCCGGGGCATGTCCCAGCAGCTCGCCCAGCTCATCGAACAGGGCGAGGAGTGCTCCCGGTTGACGGCGGCCCTGTTCACGGACCATGACCGGCGTTCTCAGGTGACGGTCTCCGTGCTGAGCTTCCGGCGCGTCGAGGACGCCTCGCGCGTGTTCATGATGGCTTCCATGGACCCGGTGACGTACCAGGTGGTCTCGCTCGATCCGCCGCCGTCGGCCGGGCTGCCGACCGTGCCGCCCGGCTCGGCCGGGGTCTTCCGCCGGGTGATGACCGTGCGGTCCGTGGTGTTCGCGAACGGTCAGTGGGGCGACGGCTCGGAGACCGGCGAGGCCGAGCTCACCCGCCAGACGGAGGGCCTGCTCAAGTACGCCAACGGCACGGTGGTGGCGTACGAGGAGGGCAAGTCGTAACTCCCTTGTGGGGCAGGTCACTTCATTGACTCCTGTAAACCGCTGAGTAACCTCGTTCGGTATCTCGTACATGACGGCGTACGCTCCCCTACCTCTCAGGAGGCGCGCATGTCGCGCAGGAGAAGGCTCAGTACGAAGAAGAAGGTCACTCTGCTGGTCACCGCCGCGGCGGTGGCGGGAGGCGGCGCCTTCGCCATGGCGGCCACCTCGAACGCCGCGCAGTCCCCGCAGACCGCCGCGGAGTCGTCCGTCTGTCAAGGGCTCGCGACCGCCCTCGGCAACAACCAGAAGTTCATCGACGGACAGAAGGCCGCTCCTGATGCGCAGTCGGCCGCCCGGATCGCCAACCGCGAGGCCGTCATCGCGCAGATCAAGGTCCAGCAGGAGGCGTCGGGGTGCGTCGTTGGGGAGTCGGCTCAGGGCTCCCAGGCGACGACCCCGCAGCCTGCGCAGTCCACGCAGCCGACGCAGAGCGCACCCGCCGGGAACACCGACGACACCGGGAACGCCGGCGAAACCGGTGACGGCGGCGGTGCCGCTGCCTCCGGTCAGCAGGTCTGCAACGGCTCCACCGTCACGCTCTCCGGCGAGGGCGGTGCCCCGGCCGCGTCCAGCAACCAGTTCCCGGCGGGTACGAAGCTGAAGGTCACCAACCTGGACAACAACAAGTCCACGACGGTGGAGGTCACTTCGGTCTCCGGCAGCTGTGCCCTGCTGAACAACGCGGCCTTCGAACAGGTCCGTGAGCCCGGCAAGTTCCTGATCCGCCGGGCAGTGATCGAGAAGGTGGGGTGAGCATCGACCGGAGCCTCAGCCGGCGAGAAACTCGCTGAGGCGGCGGCCCAGTTCGCAGGGCCCGGCCTGCGGCAGCGCGTGATGCGAGACGTCGGGAAGGACGTCCGTCTCCGCGCGCGGCAGCAGGTCGGCCGCCCTGGTCGCCACCTCGTACGTGTCATGGGTCCTGCTGTTCCCGGCCAGGAGCAGCAGGACTCGCACGTCCAGGTCGCGCAGCGGGGGGGGGGGGGGGGGGGGGGGGGGGGGGGGGGGGGGGGGGGGGGGGTGGGGGGGGGGAGGGGAGGGGGGGGGGGGGGGGGGGAGGGGTGGGGGGTAG
>NZ_JBWKCC010000001.1:375418-406759 GCF_056436655.1 Streptomyces sp. NPDC043427
CGGCTCTTCCATGGTCCTTGCTTCCCCCCCCCCACACCCCCTCCCCCCCCCTCCACCCCCCCCCCCCCCCCCCCCCCCCCCCCCCCGGGCCGGTCACCGGCTTCGGGGACGGGAATCCGGCCGCCGCCTCCTGGAGGCGGAGCCAGTCGGGGTCCAGGCCCCCTCCCCCGGTCTCCCATTCCAGGAACGCGCGGACGCGGCGGGGCGTGGGCCGCAGCAGCATCGGCAGGGCGTGCAGCAGGTACGTCGCCTTGTATCCGGCGAAGCACTGGGTCGGATCGAGGAGGAACAGGCGGCGTACCCGAGCGGGGGCGCGCAGGGCGTAGTGCAGGGCGATCCAGGCGCCGTAGGAGTGTCCACCGAGGTCGGTCACCTCGACACCCAGGCCGTCGAGGAGCGCGTCCAGCCAGGCGGCCAGGTCGGCGACCGTAAGGGGGTGCCGGTCGGCGGCCGGGACGCTCAGGCCGGGGGCGCCGATCAGGTCGACGGCGTACACCCGGCGCCGGCGGGCGAGGTCGGCCGCCTGGGCGTACCAGGACGCGGAGGTCGCGCCCCCGCCGCCCGGCAGGAGGAGCAGCGGGGGCGCGTCGGGCGGGCCGCACACGGTGACGTACGTCGTGCCGAACGGCGTCGGCACGCGGACCGCCTCCCGCTCGGCGGGCCACTTGGCCATGACCTTGTCGTACGCGGCCCGGAAACCTTCGAAGTCGTACGCACCGCGCATGCTCACCACACCCGCCCCCTCCTCTAATATCTCGCTCACCGAGATACTTGCCGAACGTGACGATAACCGAAGGAGCACCATGCCGTCCCAGGAACCCGAGAGGGAGATCGTCCACCTGCTGCGCGCGGTGACCGTCGAACTGGGCCTGCACAGCGCGCGGTTCGCGCAGCGCAATGGCATGCATCCGACGGACGTACGCGCCCTGATCGCCCTCATGGACGCCAGGCGGGCGGACGAGGAGATGACAGCCGGGCGGCTCGGCGCGGCGCTCGGGCTGAACTCGGCCGGGACGACGGCGCTGGTCGACCGTCTGGAGCGGGCCGGGCACGTACGGCGGGTGCGCGCCGAGGGGGACCGCCGCAAGGTGCTCATCGAGGTGGACGAACGGGCGGTCGAGCTCGGCCAGGCCTTCTTCGGGCCGCTGATCGGCCGGGTGGTGGAGCTGGTGCGGGGGTACGACGAGCGGGAGGTCGCCGCGATCCGGGGGTTCCTGGGCGGTGTGCGGGAGGCGGCGGCCGAGGGCGAGTGACCCTCCATACCCCCTCCCTGGGGCATACAGGCCGTGAGGTGCGCCACAGCACCCCCAGGTAACACGGGGTTCACACTCGGGCAATGACCGGGAAATCGCCTGTTGACAGGCTCGCGGGCAACACAAGCGCGGCGTCCCAGTGCCGCAGCGCCGCAGCACCCGCAATCGCGCCTAGACGCACCCCCGAAGGAAGTGGCCCGTGACCTTCAAGGCTGAGTACATCTGGATCGACGGCACCGAGCCGACGGCCAAGCTCCGTTCCAAGACGAAGATGCTG
Source organism: Streptomyces sp. NPDC043427 (assembly GCF_056436655.1). Classification (NCBI taxonomy): domain Bacteria; kingdom Bacillati; phylum Actinomycetota; class Actinomycetes; order Kitasatosporales; family Streptomycetaceae; genus Streptomyces; species Streptomyces sp. NPDC043427. Next base: position 376,949 of record NZ_JBWKCC010000001.1, read on the forward strand.
GGCGACGACGCCAAGGGTGCCGAGCTGCCGATCTGGGGCTTCGACGGGTCCTCCACCAACCAGGCCGAGGGCCACGCCTCGGACTGCGTGCTCAAGCCGGTCTTCTCGTGTCCCGACCCGATCCGCGGCGGCGACGACATCCTCGTCCTGTGCGAGGTCCTGAACATCGACTTCACGCCGCACGCCACGAACACCCGTGCCGCGCTGGCCGAGGTCGCCGAGAAGTTCGCCGCGCAGGAGCCGATCTTCGGCATCGAGCAGGAGTACACGTTCTTCAAGGACGGCTACCCGCTCGGCTTCCCCAAGGGCGGCTTCCCGGCCCCGCAGGGCGGCTACTACTGCGGTGTCGGCGCCGACGAGATCTTCGGCCGTGACGTCGTCGAGGCGCACCTGGAGAACTGCCTCAAGGCGGGCCTCGCCATCTCCGGCATCAACGCCGAGGTCATGCCCGGCCAGTGGGAGTTCCAGGTCGGTCCGGTCTCCCCGCTGGAGGTCTCCGACCACCTGTGGGTGGCCCGCTGGCTGCTCTACCGCACCGCCGAGGACTTCGGTGTCGCCGCCACCCTCGACCCCAAGCCGGTCAAGGGCGACTGGAACGGCGCCGGCGCGCACACCAACTTCTCCACGAAGGCGATGCGCGAGGGCTACGACGCGATCATCACCGCGTGCGAGTCGCTCGGTGAGGGCTCCAAGCCGCTCGACCACGTCAAGAACTACGGCGCCGGCATCGACGACCGCCTGACCGGTCTGCACGAGACCGCCCCGTGGAACGAGTACTCCTACGGCGTCTCCAACCGCGGTGCCTCGGTCCGTATCCCGTGGCAGGTCGAGAAGGACGGCAAGGGCTACATCGAGGACCGCCGTCCCAACGCGAACGTCGACCCGTACGTGGTGACCCGCCTCCTCGTCGACACCTGCTGCTCCGCCCTGGAGAAGGCCGGCCAGGTCTGATCCACGGTTCTTCCCGGAAGGGGCGTCCGCCGTCGTGGCGGGCGCCCCTTCCGCGTATCGTGCGCCGCCATGGGGAACGACGGGGTGGAACAGGTACGGGCGTACGGCTCGGCGGGGGACGTGTCCGGGCTGCTGCGGGCGATGGAGTCCACGGACGCGGACGTGCGCGAGGAGGCGATGAGCTGGCTGAGTACCGCGGCGTGGAACGAGGACGACCTCGCCGTCGCGATCGCGCGTGCGGTGCCGGGGCTGGCCCGGCTCGCCCTGGAGGGGCACGGCCACCGGGAGGACCTGCTGCGGCTGCTCGGCGACCTCGCGACCCGGTCCGGATGGCCCGACGAACAGCAGCCGGCCCAGCGGGCGGTGGCGGACGAGCTGCCGGCCCTGCTGCCCTTCGCGCACCACGCCGACCCGCCCGTACGGGACGCGATGGTGCTGCTGATCACCGCGTGCGGCGGGGAGGACTCCCTGCCCCTGCTGCGCAGCCGGTTCGACCAGGAGACCGACCCGCAGGTGCGTGCCCACCTGGTGACCGCGCTCGGGCTGCTGGATCCCGGCGACGGCGCGTGGCGGCACGCTCTGCTCACCGACCCCGAGCCCCGCGTCGCGCTCGCCGCCGCCGAGGACCTGCTGCGCACCGCCGACCTGCCACTGCCCGGCGCGCTGGTGGACCACTGCGCGCGGGCGTACGCGGCGGACCCGCACGAGCCGGACAGAGCCCTGTGGGCCAGGCCCCACAAGGTGTTCACCGACCGGCTGCTGGAGGACCCCGAGGCCGCGCTGCGGGCGCTCGCCGGGGGTGTGCCGCTCGCCTTCGAGATCGTCGACGAATGGCGGGACCGCGAGGCCGACGTGCTCCCCTGGGCACTGCGCACCATGGCGGCCGAGGACTGGGACCTGTTCCGGCTGGCGCAGATGACCTGCTCGCTGCCGACGGAGCTGCACGCGCCGGTACGCGCGCACGCGCGGCCGTACCTGACCGCGGACGACCCGGCGGTACGGGCGACAGCCGTCACCGCGCTCGCCCGCACGCGGGCGCCGGAGGCGGTCGAGGAGGCCGTACGGCTGGTCGAGGAGCTGCCCGGTCAGTACGTCACCGTCCGTGCCGCGACCGCGGTGGCCGAGGAGTTCGGGGCGGAGGCACGGCCCCTGGCGCGGGCGGTCGGTGCGCGACTCGACCGCGGTTCGCCCTACCTGACCGAGGTGCTGGAGCGGTACCCCGAGGTGGCGGTGGAGTTCGTCGAGGAGCTCACCGAGCTGCTGGCGCGTACGGGCACCGGATACCCGCCGGTCGCGGTCGCCGCGCTGGGCCGTATGGGTCCCGCCGCCGGTGAGGTGGCCGAGCGGGCGCTGCTGGCCTGCGTGAACGAGCGCGCCCACTCCTCGGTCTCGGCGGTCGCCGCGGTGGCCTACCACCGGATCAGCGGCGACCCCGGTCCGGCCCTGTCCTTCTTCCGGCAGGAGATGACCGCCGGGTTCTCGGGGGCGCTGCACTGGGTGAGCGAACTCGGCCCCGCGGCCGCTCCGTTGCTGCCGTTCATCGAGCCGCTCCTCGCCGACGGCTCCCCCGCCGCCGCCACGGCCGTCTGGCGCATCACCGGCAGGACCGAGGACACCCTGGAACCTCTGGGCCGGTGGGCGGTCAGGTGGGAGAGGATCCACCCCCGGCTGCCCCACCCGCTCGTGAGCCTCACGGAGATGGGACTGGTCCCGCGCTTCGCCGTCGCCCCGCTGCGACAGGGGGCCGAGTCCCCGCGGCGGCGCATTCGCGACCTCATGGGCGGGGACGCCCTGCATCCGGACTACGTCGTACGGAACACCGTACGCAAGCTGCTGGAGACCGCAGAAGTCGTGGACTGACCTCGACTTCGCGCCACGGAAACGTCCAAGCAGTGAGAGGAGTCTGCTGTCACCCGCGCGTCTCTGCTTCAATGGGCCCATGGCCAGCTTCCAGAAGTACTCCGCGACAGGTCGCCACGACCTCGAGCCCTTCTGGCCTTCCCGTCAGCACCACGACTTCGACCGGGTGTGTTGTCGCGCGACGAACGCGCCGGCCCTCTAAAGCCGTACACCCCGGCCTTCGGCCAGCGCGAACCGGCGTACGTCCCCCGACGAACCTCTCGCGCGAAAGAGCTGACCTCTCATGGCGACCACTCGTTCTCTCTCCACCGCTGCCCCCCTCCCCGCCTCCGCCCGTCACCACCTGCGTGCCGTGGACCGCGACGAGGTGGCGACCGTCGCGGACTTCCTGCCGCCCGGTGCCACCTGGATGCCGGCGCCGCAGCACACCCTGCCCACGCTCCCGGGCCGCCCTCCGATGATCGGCTACCTGGTGCTGGTCCCGGCCGACCAGCAGCCGCCGTTCCTGCCGGTCGCGGTGCCGGACCAGCCCACCCCCGACGACACCGCCGTCGGCGACCCGCTGGTGCGCATCGACCCCGTGCAGCGCACCGCCGAGGTGGACGGGCGTCAACTCGACCTCACCTACCTGGAGTTCGAGCTGCTCGCGCACCTCGTCGCGCACCCGGGCCGGGTGCACACCCGCGACCAGCTGGTCGGCACGGTGTGGGGCTACGGCCACGTGGGCGACGGCCGTACCGTCGACGTCCACATCGCGCGGCTGCGCCGCAAGCTGGGCACCGAGCACCGCCAGACGATCCAGACGGTGCGCCGGGTCGGGTACAAGTACACCCCGCCCGCCGGACGCTGAATCAGATCCCCCCTCTGCCATCAGCAGATTGCCGTTCCGTCCCGCCGCTCCGCCGGGCACAGTCACCGGCATGAGACTTCTTGTGCTGGGTGGAACGGAGTTCGCGGGACGGGCCGTGGTGGAGGCGGCGCTGGGGCGCGGCTGGGACGTGACGGTCTTCAACCGGGGGCGGCACGATCCCGTCCCCGGCGCCCGGTCACTGACGGGTGACCGCACCTCACCCGACGGGCTCACCGCCCTGGCCGGCAGTGAGGACGAGTGGGACGCCGTCGTCGACACCTGGTCGGCGGAGCCAGTGGCCGTCCACCGCACCGCGCGGCTGCTGCGGGGCCGCGCGCGCCGGTACGTGTACGTGTCGAGCTGCTCGGTGTACACCTGGGCCCCGCCCGCCGGGTACGCCGAGGACGCGCCGCTGGTCGAGGGAGCGGAGCCCGACGCGGGCCACACCGACTACCTCCGTGACAAGCGGGGCGGCGAGCTGGCCACCGTGGCGGCGTTCGGCGCGGACCACTCCGTGCTCGTACGGGCCGGGCTGATCCTCGGCCCGTACGAGAACGTCGGCCGGCTGCCCTGGTGGCTGAACCGGATCGCCCGGGGCGGGCCGGTTCTGGCCCCCGGCCCGCGTGACCTGCCCCTGCAGTACGTCGACGTCCGTGACCTCGCCGAGTGGGTCCTCGGGGCGGTGGAGCGGGAGTTGAGCGGGCCGTACAACCTGATGAGCCCGCAGGGACACGCCAGGATGGGCGAGCTGCTGGACGCGTGCGTGCGGGTCACCGGGTCCGCGGCCGAGCTGCGCTGGGCCGCGCCGGAGATGATCCTCGACGCGGGCATCGAGCCGTGGACGCAACTGCCCGTGTGGGTGCCGCCCGGCAGCGACATGCACGACGCCCTGCACTCCGCCGACGTCTCGCGGGCGATGGCCACCGGACTGTCCTGCCGGCCCGTCGAGGAGACGGTCGCCGACACCTGGACCTGGCTCCGGGACATCGGCGGTACGGCGCCCCAACGTCCCGACAGGACCCGCAAGGGCCTTGATGCGGAGATCGAGGCGAAGGTGCTGGCCTTGCTCGGCAGCGCGGCGGGAGGTGTACCTGGCACCACCCCCTGACCGGGGGCTTGAAGCCAATGCCCCCTGCCCCGCGGGTCGGCCAGACTGACATCCATGAACACCAACACGAAGAGGGACGGCGGCAGTTCGAGGGCGCAAGCAATGCTGCGCGCCGCCGGGCGGGGGTTCGTGCTGGCTGTGGTGTCACTGCCGCTGGCCGTCCTGTGCTTCACCCTCACCGCTGTGTCGATCGCCCTCATCCCCATCGGTATCGGGCTCGTCACCACACCGTGGGTACTGGCCGGGGTGCGCGCCTTCGCCGACCGGCGGCGGGTGCTCGCCGCCGAGTGGGGCGGGGTGCGCATCCCCTCCGCCTACCGGCCGATACCCGAGAAGGCCAACCCGTGGACGCGCACCTTCGCGCTGCTGCGGGACCCGGCGACCTGGCGGGACCTGCGGTGGCTGCCGGTGGACATGACGGCGGGGTTCGTCACCGCGCTGCTGCCGACGATCCTCGTCCTCTACCCGCTGGAGGGGTTCGCGCTGGCGGCCGGGCTGTGGCGGGTCATGACGGGCGGGAAGTACGGCGAGTACGGGCCGTACTGGTACGGCTTCGTGCCGGTCAGCGACCAGGTGTCCGCCCTCGGCGCCGGCGCGCTGGGCGTCGCCATCCTCTTCGCCGCCCACCGGTACGCCACGAGCGCCTTCCAGGTCCACTTCCGTCTCACCCGTGCCGTCCTCACCCCGACTCAGGCCGAACTGGCGGAACGGGTGAAGGTGTTGACCGAGACCCGGCGGGACGCGGTCGACACCTCCGCCGCCGAGCTGCGCCGTATCGAGCGGGACCTGCACGACGGGGCGCAGGCGCGGCTGGTCGCCATGGGCATGGACCTCGGGACCATCGAGATGCTCCTCGAAAAGGACCCGCGGCAGGCCAAGCAGCTCCTCGCGCAGGCCCGCCAGTCCTCCGTCGACGCCCTCGCCGAACTGCGCGACCTGGTGCGCGGGATCCATCCGCCGGTGCTCGCCGAGCGGGGCCTCGGCGACGCCGTAAGGGCGTTGGCGCTGCGGCTGCCGGTCGCGACGGAGGTGACCGTGGACCTCGCCGGCGGCCGTGCGGACGCGCCGGTGGAGTCGGCGGCGTACTTCGCGGTGAGCGAGGTGCTCACCAACGCCGTCAAGCACTCCGGCGCCGACCGCATCTGGGTCGACCTGCACCACGCCGACGGCTGCCTGCGGATGTCCGTCACCGACAACGGCAAGGGCGGCGCGGCGGTCGGGGCGGGTTCGGGCCTGGCCGGGATCGAGCGGCGCCTCGGTACATTCGACGGCGTCCTGGCCGTCAGCTCCCCCGCCGGCGGTCCCACCATGGTGACCATGGAGATCCCTTGCGCGTTGTCCTAGCCGAAGACCTGTTCCTGCTGCGCGACGGACTGGTCCGGCTCCTGCAGGCCCACGACTTCGAGATCGCCGCCGCCGTCGAGAGCGGTCCGGAGCTGGACCGGGCCCTGTCCGAGCACCGGCCCGACGTGGCGGTGGTGGACGTACGCCTCCCGCCCACACACACCGACGAGGGCCTGCAGTGCGCGCTGCGGGCCCGCCGGGAGAGACCGGGCCTTCCGGTGCTGGTCCTCTCACAGCACGTCGAGCAGTTGTACGCGCGGGAGCTGCTCGCCGACGGCAGTGGCGGCGTGGGGTATCTGCTGAAGGACCGGGTGTTCGACGCGGAGCAGTTCGTGGACGCGGTACATCGGGTGGCGGCGGGCGGTACGGCGATGGACCCTCAGGTGATCCAGCAGCTGCTGGCGCGGCGGTCGGGCGACGGCCGGCCGCTGGACCGGTTGACACCCCGGGAGCTGGAGGTGCTGGAGCTGATGGCGCAGGGCCGGTCCAACGCGGCGATCGCGGGCAAGCTCGTCGTCACGGAACGGGCCATCGCCAAGCACACCGCCAACATCTTCACCAAACTGGGACTTGAGGTCTCGGACGATGACAATCGGCGCGTGCTGGCCGTGCTGGCCCATCTGAACCGGGACCGCTGACACAAAATCTTCGCAATCCAACTACCAGGGACGACGAGGTAGTTGGGGGCGAATTGTCTCGTCCCTTGACGCACCGGTCTCTCACCAATTCCTGAGACGGCTGAACACCTCTGGGACCACATGCGTAAGAGAGGACGCCGCTTCACTCCTGTCGGGCGCCTCGATGCTGCCCCGCAAGGAAGTCAGAGGAGTTCCATGGGACGCAACACACGTAAACGCCGTTCGTCGATGGCCACGAAGGCCGTGGCAGCATCGGCGGCCCTAGCGCTCGGTGGGGGCGGGCTGATCTGGGCGAACTTCTACGCTTCGGCGCACGAGTCCAACAACTCGGCGCAGAACCAGACCAAGGCCGCCGCCGCCCAGGTCGCGACCATCGCCTGCCCGGACGTGGGCCAGAAGCTCACGAACGTGCCGAGCGGGGCTCGCAACGGGGTGGCGAAGGAGCTGGCGCTCCTGGACAAGCAGATCACCGAGGCCTACGCCCGGCTCGCCTCCACGCGCCAGGCCCAGGCCGGTGACGCCGGCTTCGTCCAGAACGCGATCGTCGGTCCCCTGAAGGAAAAGCGGGCCGCGACGATCGACCGTATCCGGATCGACATCCAGCGCGTCGGGGGCAGCTTCAACAACCAGCTGAGCCAGCTCGCCGCCTGCACCCCGCAGACCGCCAACGCGCAGACCACCGCCGGCGGCCAGCAGCAGAACGGTGGCCAGCAGCAGGGCGGCCAGCAGCAGGGCGGCCAGCAGCAGGGCGGCCAGCAGGGTGGCCAGCAGCAGGGCGGCCAGCAGCAGGGCGGTCAGCAGCAGGGCGGCCAGCAGGGCGGCCAGCAGCAGGGTGGCCAGCAGGGCAACGGTGGCCAGGGCGGCAACGGCCCGGTCGCGGCGGACTTCGTGGACATCACGAAGGTCCAGGGCAACGCCCAGCTGGGTGTCGGCCAGAACGGCCTCGCTGCCAACGGCAACAGCGGTTCCCGGGGCACCTTCACCTCGAACTGCGGCACCAACGGCAACGACAACCACAACACGGACAACGTGATCGTGGCCCCCGGTGTCACCAACGGCGCGCACCACCTGCACGACTACGTCGGCAACCAGAACAACGACGCCTTCGCGAACGACCAGGAGCTGGCGGGTGCCGGCACCAGCTGCCAGAACCAGGGCGACAAGTCGTCGTACTTCTGGCCGGTGCTGCGTCTGCAGAACGGTCAGCAGGACTTCGACCAGAACAACGACGGTGGCGGCAAGGAGGGCAACGTCGGCAAGATCCTTCAGCCGGCCCAGGCCCAGCTGAAGTTCGTCGGCAACAAGAAGGGCAACGTCGTCGCGATGCCGCAGGCCCTGCGGATCATCACCGGTGACGCCAAGGCCTTCGTCAACGGCAACGCCAACGCCAACGTGAACTGGAGCTGCACCGGCTTCGAGAACAAGGTGCAGCTGAAGGACAAGTACCCGATCTGCCCGCAGGGCAGCCAGGTCGTCCGCACCAGCAACTTCCAGAGCTGCTGGGACGGCAAGAACATCGACAGCGCCAACCACCGTACGCACGTGGCGTTCGTCCAGGGTGACGGCTCCTGCGCCAACGGCTTCAAGGCGATCCCCCAGCTCCAGGTCCGGCTCGTCTACAACGTTCCGGCCCCGAAGCTGCAGAACGGCCAGGTCGTGAACCCGTACGCGGTGGACACGTTCCCGGAGAACCTGCACAAGCCGATCACCGACCACAACGACTTCATCAACTTCTTCAGCGCGAACACGATGAACCAGATGGTCAACTGCATCAACACCGGCAAGAACTGCACGTGATGCGACACTGCGGCTGAGCCAATGAGAAGGCCGGCGGTGAGGATTCCTCACCGCCGGCCTTCTCGTGTGTGGGGTCCGATCAGCGACCGCTGGTGATCAGTGACCGAAGTGGTCAGTGACCGGAGTGTGTGGCGCCGTCGGAGGGCTCGTGCGACCCCTCGTGCGCGGTGTGGTCGGCGCCCTCCTCGATGTCACCGCCGAGCGTCTCGCGCAGCGCCACCACCGTCTTGGTCTCGCCCACGGCCACCCACTTGCGGCCGACCAGGTAGTGGCCGCCGTAGTCCTTGGCACCGTTGAGCCACTCGCGCTGGCCGCGGTCGGTGGCGAAGGTCGCCAGGATGAACTTGCCGTCGCCGTTCTTGCAGACGGCCTGGCGGATCTCGTCCGCGTCGGTCTGCATGTTGGGCTTGCACTTCACCTCGGCGGCCAGGTGCTCCAGGCTGCCGGTGGCCGCCGACGGGACGGCCTTCGTGTCCGTGTCGGAGCCGGAGCCTGAGCCGCAGCCCGCCAGCGCCAGCACCAGTGCGGCGCCGCTCAGCGCGAGCATCGGTCGGGTCACCTTCATCTGTCCTCCCTGCGAGAGCCTCGTCCTGGATACGGCTCCCGGGTACGGAGCGCTCAAAGTACAGGCCACCACGGGCACGCCTGTGCGAAGGTGACCCGGTGAACCAAGACTGGGAAGACCGCGTGACCGCCGCCTGGGCGACCTTCGACGACTACCCCGAGGAGGACGCGGCGACGTTCCGCGCCGTGATCGACGCGCTCGTCGCCGAACTGCCCGAAGGCAGCCCCCTCGGCCCGTTCGAGCAGGCGTGCGCCTGGGACTCGACGGGCCACTCGGACAAAGCGGCCCCGCTCTACCGGGAGGCGCTGGCACGTGGCCTGGACGGCTACAAAGGCAGGCGCGCCAAGATCCAGCTGTCGAGCTCGCTCAGGAACATCGGGCAGGCCGAGGAGGGCGTCAAGCTGCTGACACCCGAACTGGACGCGCCTTCCGACGAGTTGGACGACGCGGTACGCGCGACCCTCGCCCTGTGCCTGTCGAGCCTCGGCCGCGACCGCGAGGGCCTGTCCCTGGTGCTGGGCGCCCTGGCCCCCCATCTGCCGCGCTACCAGAGGTCGATGGCGAACTACGCGCGAGCGCTGGTTGAACCGGATGGGTGAGTCGCCCGGGGGGTGGTGACCATCCACCGATTCGCTCGTTCTGCTGAACGTGCAGTCACAGGATGTCGCCCAGCACCCCTCCCCCACGCTCTCCGCCTCGCTCGAACAGGCCGAGGCCGCGCTCGTCGAGCACTACCCACGCCTCGTCCGGATCGCCTACCTGGTCCTGCCGCCGAGCCTCGGCCGGGGCCGGCGCGTCCTGACCGCCCACGCCCTCACCCAGCGCGCGCTGCCCCGGGGCCGGTCGTCCACGCCCGTGATCCCGGCCCAGTCCAAGGGCGCCGACGCCGGCTACTCCTACGTCCGCCTCCAGGTGCTGCGTACGGCACTGGAGGCAGGCCGGCCGCTCAGGCTCAGTGCCTGGCCCAGGCGCTCCCAGCTGCCGCCGCTGCTGCCCCAGGTGTGGGGCCTGCGCCTGTTCCCCCGCTCGGGCGGCGCCGACGAACTCGCCCTGGACCAGCGGCTGTCCGCGCTCTCCGGCCCCGCCCGGGCCGCGTACGTGCTGCGCGGGCTCGAGAAGCTGCCCGACCCGGATGTCCGCACGGTGCTGACCGCGGCCGGCGTCGACGACCCCACAGCCGCGCTGCGGGAGGCCGACGAGGTCGGTGGGCCATACGCGCTGCTCGACTCCCCCGAGTTCGACCCCTGCTCGCTCCAGGCCCGGCCCACCGACCTGAGGCGGCGCAGGCAGTACACGAAGGCCGCGCTCGCCGCCGCCGCGGCCCTCGCCGTGTGCGGCACGCTGTTCGCCCTGCCCGGTGACGGCTTGGGCCCCGACGGCGCCGCCGCCCCGCCGTACGCGCGGAACCCCGCGGCCGAGGCCGCCCTGGACCCAGGCAGGTTGACCCGGGTCGCCCCCACCACCTGGCGCACCGCCACCCGCAGAGACTTCTCCGTGTGGCCCGCCCGCGGCGCCCTCGCCGACGACTCGGCGCTCCTGCGCCGCGCGCTCGCCGTCTGGGCGCGCCCCGGCGAGACCGTCAGTGTCGCGGCGACCCCGGGCACCCCGTCCGGCGGCCCCGCCGGACCGCCCCAGCTGCTGTACGCGGGCGACGTCGACAACGTGCGCGTGGTGATCCTCTACGACGGTCTGCGCATCGCCCGGTACGCCGAGGCGAAGGACGGCACAGCCAGGGCCGCCCTCGACTTCGCGCGGGCCGACGGCGCGACCGGCGCCGAGGCGAGCGCGGTGGTCCTGGGGCGGGCCGACGGCAACGTCCGCTACCTCGTGGCGCCGTGGGTGAGGAAGGCGGCCGAGCGGGACCTGGCGAAGCCGGGCGCCGGTGTGATGGCCCTGACGGTGACCGGGGGGACCACCTCGCCGCTGGCCAGCCCCGCGACCCGGACGGGCGCGTGTACGTCGTGGAACGTGCTCCAGGTGACCGACGCCTCCGGCACGCGGCTGCTGAGCGACCTGGGCGAGCTGCTGCCCGCCCACCTCTCCGCGGGGCGGCCGGGGAAGCCGCACGAGGTGAGCGGGGCGGAGTCGCTGCGTGCCTGGGCCCCGTTCGCCTGCTCCCTGGCGGACTCACGCGGCCAGGGCGTGCGGTCGGTGAACACGTGGAAGTACGCGAGCCAGCCGCTGCCCGACGGGAGCGGATCCGGCGCGTGGGTGTGCACGCGGGCGGAGACCTGGCGGGGCGACGGGCCCCGGGTGCGGGCGCAGTTCGGGACGCGGGGCGGAACGTACAGCGCGGTGGTGGCGCAGGCCGCGGACGTGCCGGCGTGCGGACCGCGTGACCCACACGTGCTGGCCGGGGTGCTGTGGAAGTCGGCGGGGGGGCACTGGTACCTGCTCGCGGCCGGCAGCAAGAACACGGCGTCCATCAAGGCGACGGGCGGGGTCACCGCCTCCGCTTCGGGCCGATTGCTGACGGCACGCGGGCGGAAGGGAGCCCAGGCCGACTTGAAGGGGACCTTGACGAACGGGCGGACGATCAACGGGCTCGGGTGAGTTGGGGCCGGCCCAGTAGTGGTCGGCCCCGCGCGAGTATGTGAACATCCCCTACTGATCCGGTCGGTTCGCGGCTGGAATCGATCGGTAGAGTGTTCGCATGACTACCGGGGTTCGTCGCCGCATGGGTGTCGAGGAGCGGCGGCAGCAGTTGATCGGCGTCGCCCTCGAACTCTTCAGCCGGCGTTCGCCCGACGAGGTCTCCATCGACGAGATAGCGTCGGCCGCAGGCATCTCCCGCCCGCTCGTCTACCACTACTTTCCCGGCAAACTCAGTCTGTACGAGGCCGCGTTGAAGCGCGCGTCGGAGGACTTGGCGGGCCGGTTCGCGGAGCCGCGCGTGGGTGCGCTGGGCACACGGCTGCTGCGGGTGATGCGCCGGTACTTCGACTTCGTCGACGAGCACGGGCCCGGTTTCGCAGCGCTGATGCGCGGCGGCCCGGCGGTGGGCTCGTCCACCACCAACGCGCTGGTCGACTCCGTGCGCCAGGCCGCGTATGACCAGATCCTTTCGCACCTGGACGTGACCGAGCCGCCCGCGCGACTGGAACTGGTCATCCGCTCCTGGATCTCGCTCGCCGAGTCGACCGCGCTGATCTGGCTGGACGGCCGACGCATCCCGCGCGCCGAACTGGAGGCACAGCTCGTGCACGACTTCGCCGCGCTCACCGCGGTCAGCGCCGCCTACGACGAGGAGATGAGCGCGATCCTGCGCGGCATGCTCAAGGACGAACCGGCCGACGGTCCGTTCGGCGAACTCATCGGCCGGCTGATCGCCCTGGCGTCCTGAACCCTCCAGTGCCCCGGCAGGCAACGTTTGCGCGACGGGGTGAACGTTGCCTGTCGGGGCACTAGGGTCTTTCGTTTGGATCAGGCCGGATCAGGGAGCGGGGTCCGGTGCCGTGCATCGCAAGGCGGAGGAGGGTTGGCAGGGCGGAGCCCTGCCAACCGACGACAACGCGGCGAGGTGCGGTGCCGGGGCCCGCGAGCCCGGCCTGATCCAAACGAGAGGCCCTAGCTCTCGAACTTCCGGTACGACGGGTCGAGGTCGCGGCACTCGGCGGAGGCGTGCAGCGCCAGCCCCTCCGCCGGCTTCAGATGCTGCCGCAGCAGCTCCAGCGCGGTCTCGGTGAGCCGGGCCTTGGTCTCCTCCGTACGACCGGCCAGCAGGCCGATGTGAATGTGTACGACGGCGTGCCCCTCGGTGTCGGGGCCGACCACGGTGTCCTCGGTCGGGCGGAACTGCGTCTTGCAGGCCGGCGGCTTGGCGGCCGCGATCTCGACCGTCGCTGCGTGCAGCGCCTGAGCGAAGCCCGTGCGGTCGAAGTCGTCCGCCAGCCGAGCCGAGTAGTCGACGGTGATCTGCGGCATGGGCACTCCTGTTCTATGGCAACACGCCTCACCCTAAGGCCTGCCCTAGGGTCTTTCGTTTGGATCATGCCGGGCTCGCGGGGTCTCCCTGATCCAGCCTGATCCAAACGAAAGACCCTAGCTGCGAGCGGTCCGCGAGAACACGGCGACCGTGCGCCCCGGCAGCGTGAAGGTGCCGGAGGCCGGCTCGTACCGCGCGGCCTTGACCACGGAGTCCGCGCCCCCCGCCTGCACCGGGTGCAGGCGATAGCCCGTACCGGCGAGCGAGGCGACGCGCTGCTCCTGGGCCGTGGGGGTCGCGTTGAAGACGACGACCAGGTCACCGAGGCGCATGGTGATCACGCCGGGCGTCTCGTCCTTCCCCGACAGCGGGAAGGACAGCCGGGACTGCACCCGCTCGGCCGTACCGAGAGAGAAGTCCTTCTCGGTCGTACGGATCTGCAACAGATCCCGGTAGGCCGCCGAGGCCCCCTCGATCTGCCGGCAGCCGACGGAGACAGCGCCGAGCAGGGGCTTGGCATACGGCCACTTGGAGGCGTTGTCGGCCGCCATCGGCAGCCCACGCCCGAAGCCGTTGCCGTCCCGGCAGTCCCAGTGGATCGCGTTGAACCAGTCACCGCTGTCGAAGGAGTTACGGTCGAGGGACTTGGAGCGCAGCAGGTCGGTGCCCGCCTGGGAGAGGGACGGGCCCTGCGAGAAAGTTGCCGTGGCCATGGCGAGGACCTGCATCCGAGCCCGGTCGGACGCGCTCACCGACGCGGGCAGCTTGTAGGCCAGCGCGTCGAACAGCGACTCGTTGTCGTGCGCGTCCGCGTAGGCGAGGGCGTCGCCGGGGGCGTCCGCATATCCGGCGGGGGCGCCGTTGTAGTCGACCTCGGCGCCGGTGACCTCCTTGCCGCCGGTGTCGGTGAAGCGGTAGCGGGCGAGGTTGCCGGAGAGGCCGACCTTGATCAGGTCCTGGTAGTGCAGCAGGCGCGCCTTCTGCTCGGCGGAAGTGCCGTTGCCCGTGGAGGAGTTGGGCTGGGTGTACAGCCCGGACGCGAAGCCCTGGACGCCGGGGTCCTCGTCGAAGGGGCCGCCGCCGCGCACCGCGTCCCGGGCGCGGTCGGAGAAGGTGGCGATGCCGGTGCCGGCCATGTTCTTCTGCGTTGCCTGGACGAACCGGGCGTCGTCGGCGACCTCGCCGAAGTTCCAGCCCTCGCCGTAGAGGATGATCTTCTTGCCGTCGACGCCGTCCTTGTCGACGGTCAGCGCGTCGAGGGCCTTGCGGACCGCGAGGATGTTGGCCTTCGGGTGGTGGCCCATGAGGTCGAAGCGGAAGCCGTCGACCTTGTACTCCCTGGCCCAGGTGACGATCGAGTCGACGACCAGCTTGCCCATCATGGCGTTCTCGGTGGCGGTGTTGGCGCAGCAGGTGCTGTTCGCCACCGAGCCGTCGGCGAGGAGCCGCTGGTAGTAGCCGGGCACGATCCGGTCGAGGACACTGGTGTCCGCCTGGCCGCTCGCGGCGGTGTGGTTGTAGACGACGTCCATGACGACCCGCAGGCCGTCCTCGTTGAGCGCCTGCACCATCTTCCGGAACTCGACGGTGCGCCGCGTGCCGTCGGGGTCGGTGGCGTACGAACCCTCGGGGACCGTGTAGTGGTACGGGTCGTACCCCCAGTTGAAGGCGTCCTTCGCGGCGATCTTCCTGACGCACTCCTGCTGCCGGTCGGAGTCGGCCGGGTAGGAGGCGAGATCGCAGTCCGTGGTGGCCTGGTCCGCCTTCTTCTCGGGGATCGTGGCGATGTCGAACGCGGGCAGCAGGTGGACGTAGGACGTGCCCGCCCTCGCCAGCTCCCGCAGGTGCTTCGAGCCGTCGCTGTCCTTGTCGGTGAAGGCGAGGTAGGTGCCGGGGTGCCGGGCCGTCCGGTCCGCGACGGAGAAGTCCCGGATGTGCAGCTCCTGTATCTGGGCGTCCTTCAGCGGTACGGCCTTGGGCTTGGCGAGCCTGGACCAGCCGCTCGGCGAGAGGGCCCGGTCGTCGAGGTCGACGACCACGCTGCGCTCGGAGTTCGCGGTGAGGGCGACCGAGTAGGGGTCGGTGACCTTGTTGGTGACGACCTCGCGGACGCTGGGCGCCCACACCTGGACGACGTACCGGTACGGCTTGTTCTTCCAGGACGCGGGTCCGGTGACGGACCAGACGCCGGTGGTGTCGTCCCGCTTCATCCGCACCGTGGAGCCGTCCAGCTCCAGCTTCACCGACTGTGCCGTCGGCGCCCAGACGGCCAGCGTCGGGCGGCCGTGGCGGAACGTCGGCCCGAGCTCCGCCTTCGTGGCCTGCGGATACAGGTCGTCGAGCACGCCGGCGATCTGCACGCCGGTCGCCGCGAGCACCGCGCCGTTCACGGCCCGCTGGGAGGCGACGACCTGCCCGCGCAGCGCCTCACGCACCCGGTCGCGGTCGCGCGGGTCGACGGACCAGGCGGTGTAGTCCTTCAGGTGCGGGAACTTCGCCTTCTGGGCGTCTGTGAGGGTGGTCCTGGACAGCCGCAGCCAGCGCTCGTCGTCGCTGGTCAGCGCGCCGTCCTTCACTTCGATCGAACCGTCGCGGGAGTACAGCAGCTGGGTGGAGGCGGCCGCGTCCGAGCCGTTCCAGGCGAGGGTGTTCCGGTCGATCCAGACCGCCTTGGAGGTGGTCAGGTCGAGGGCGGCCGCGCTGCCCGCGGGCTGCGGCAGGAGGTACTTCTCCTGGCCGTTCAACAGCCACACCTCGTGGCCGTTCGCCGTGAGGTCCAGCGACTGGTCGGCGGGCAGGTCCTTCTCGTCGCCCTTGTGGATGATGTAGCTGAGGCTGGTGGCACCCTCGGTGAGCGGCACCTCGAAGACAGCGCCATAGGCATCAGTCTTCACCGGCTTCAGGGGGTTCGACCACTCGGTGGGGTTCGCGGCGCCCGTCCAGACGTGCAGTCCCCAGCCGTCGTAGGCGCCGTCGGCGCGGTGGTAGTGCAGGACGGCCTTGGTCTTGTCCTGCGCGGGGTAGTCGGGCCGCTCGGTCCGTACGGTCTCCTTGCCCTGCTCGATCCAGACCTCACCCGACTTGGTGACGTCGATCGTGCGGTCGGCGGAGACGTCCTTGTTGCCCTGCTTGTCGATGACGAGGAAGCCGACGTTCGAGGCGCCCGGCTTCAGCTTGACGTAGGCGAAGGCGCCGTAGGCGTCCCGGCCGGCGAAGGGGTGGCTGTCGGGCCAGTTCGTGGACTCGCCGTCGGCGAGGTCGCCCCAGGCGTACAGGCCCCAGTTCTCGTAGTCGCCGTCGGTGCGCTGGTAGTGCACGACCGCGTAGTCGCGGGAGGAGGCGGTGGGGGTCTCGGGAGCGGGCGGGGTGCCGGTGACGCTGTCCGCGGTGGCGCTCGATGTCCGTCCGGCCGAATCGATCACGACCGCCTTGTAGCGCAGGGCCGTGCCGGCCGGTACGCCCTTGGGGAGGGCCTGGGTGACCTTGTACGGGGCGTGGTCGGCGGAGCCGAGCGTCTGCCACTTGCCCGTGCCGACCTGGGCGGCGAAGACGACCCGGTTGAGCTGCCCGCCGTCGATTTCGGCGCTCAGCTCCGCGGTGCCGGTGGCGCCGGCAGCGGGGGCCCGGAGGGTGATGCCGGGCGCGGTGGCGGGCTTGGCGAGCTTGCCCGCCGCCTTGAGGACGATCGCCGAGCCGGCCGGGACGGTGACGGTGAGCTTCTTGTCGGCGTCGGAGGTCGCCCGGGCGGAAGTCCCGTGGATCCCCTGGAATCTCATGTCCGCCGAACCGGTCGCGAAGGTCGCCGACTTCGCCTCGCCGGCGTTGTTGAACGCGACGACGTACTCGGTCCTGTCGGTGCCGGTGCGGGAGAAGGCGTAGACGCCGGCGCCGTCCGCCGCGTACCGCTCGGTCTGCACTCCGTCGATGAGGGCCGGGTTGGCCTTGCGGAGCTCGGCCAGGGCCGCGATCTGCCGGTACAGGGGTGCCCGGGTGTCGTAGGCGTCGCTCGCGTGGGTCCGGTCGGTGCCGATCTCGTCGTCGTCGAGGTAGTCGGCCGTGCGGGAGGCGAACATCGTCTGGCGGGCGTCCTTGTCGCCGCCGGGGCCGGTGAAGCCCTGTTCGTCGCCGTAGTAGACGACGGGGTTGCCGCGGCTGAGGAACATCAGCTCGTTGGCGAGCCTGTCCTTGGCGAGGAGTTCGGCGTCGGTGGCCTTCGGGTTGTCCTGGTTCAGGAAGTACCCGATCCGGCCCATGTCGTGGTTGCCGAGGAAGGTGACCTGCTCGTACGCGTTGGCCTTGTCGGTCGTGTACTTGTAGTCGTCGCCGAAGACGGATGCCAGCCTGCGCGCGCTGCCGCCCTGGGAGGCGTACTGCCGGGCCGCCTCCTGGAAGGGGAAGTCGAGGGTGGCGTCGAGGCGGCCCTGGGTGACGTACGGGGAGGTGATGTTCGTGTCGGCGGAGTAGACCTCGCCGAACATGAAGAAGTCGTCGCGCCCGTGCCTGGCCGCGTAGGCGTCCAGGGCCGTCGCCCACTGGGTCCAGAACTCCATGTTCACGTGCTTCACGGTGTCGATCCGGAAACCGTCGATGCCGAAGTCCCTGACCCAGCGCTGGTAGATCTTCTCCATGCCGCTGACGACCTCGGGGCGCTCGGTCCACAGGTCGTCGAGCCCGGAGAAGTCGCCGTACGTGGTCGACTCACCGGCGTAGGTCGAGTCCCCCCGGTTGTGGTACATCGTCGGGTCGTTGAGCCAGGACGGGACCTTGTCGTTCGCCGTGGCCTTCGGCGTGCGCGGGAAGGAGTCGGTGTCGACGGGCGGGAACCCGTCGGTGCCCGCGTAGTCGGCGTCGTCGAAGGGCTTGCCGTCCTTCGTCAGGTAGGGGAAGGCACCCTTGGAGAGGTAGTCGTAGGACTTCTCCTCGTAGTCGACGACGTCCGCCGTGTGGTTGGTGATGACGTCGAAGAAGACCTTCATGCCCTTGGCGTGCGCCTTGGAGATGAGGGTTTCCAGGTCCTTGTTGGTGCCGAAGTGCGGGTCGACCTGGGTGAAGTCGGTGATCCAGTAACCGTGGTAGCCGGCCGAGGCGTTGCTGCCCGTCCCCTGCACCGGGCGGTTCTTGAAGATCGGGGCCATCCAGATGGCGGTGGTGCCGAGGCCCTTGATGTAGTCGAGCCGCTTGGTCAGGCCCTTGAGGTCGCCGCCCTGGTAGAAGCCCTTGTCGGTGGGGTCGTAGCCGGTGGACAGGCGCGAACCCGTCAGTCCGCCCTTGTCGTTGGCGGTGTCACCGTTGGCGAAGCGGTCCGGCAGGACGAAGTAGAACTGCTCGCGCGTGTCGTCGTGCCGGGCGGGCTCGGCGGCGAGCGTCGCGTCGGACGGCGGGGCGGGCGGGGTGTCGGCCCGGGCGGCGAGGGGCTGGACGAGCGCCGCGGCCAGCGCGGTCACGGTGACCGCGGCGACCCGTCCGGCATGTGCGGTACGGCGCCGCGACGGCGCCGGCCATCTGGATATCACTGACGTGGACTCCTTGCGATGACGGCTCTGTTGGGTCCGACCCCGCGCGACCGTATCGCTGCGGAAACACTTACAGCAAGAGTCCTGAAACAATGAGAAAGAGTTTTCAGCAGGCTTCTGGCAGTTGGGGTTCAGCCGCGACTCAGCAGCTCGACTTGCCCGCGTAGATCGCCAGGGCCGTGTTCGCCCCGAGGGTCGCGGTGAACTGTCCGTCGGCGTTCACGCTCACCGTCGTGTTGTTCTGCACGTTGCAGTACGTGCCCGCCGGAAGGGACGTCTGGTACGTCCGGCTCAGGCTGCTCGACTCGTGGTTGATGGCGACGTACCCCTTGGCACCCCGCCCGAAGGCGATCGCGTCGCCCCCGTCGTCCCACCAGTTGGTGACCGATTCGCCGCGCGTGGCGTTGCGGAAGGCGACCATGCGGAGGATCTCCGGCCAGGCGTGCTGGCACTTCCAGCCGTCCTGCCAGCAGGCGTTGACGGTACCGCCGCCCGGCGGGCCCGCGTCCGTGTCGGACCACTCGTAGCCGGAGTTGATGTCCGGCGCGCCGTACGGGTAGGCCAGCATGAAGACATTGGCCAGGGTGTAGTTGGCGCCGTCCTTGTAGTTGAGGGTGGAGCCGTTGCGCTCGGTGTCGTGGTTGTCCACGAACACGCCCGCCACCGAGCTGTTCAGGTAGCCCCAGCCCTCGCCGTAGTTCTTCAGATAGGCGAGGTTCTCGTTGTTGAAGACGCGCTTGAGGTCATAGGCGTAGCGGAACTCCTGCACGTCCCCGTTGCCCGTGTACTCGGTCGGCTGGACGGCCTCTCCGCTGCCGTGGATGACCTCCTGCTTCCAGTACGCGTTCGGATTCGTCAGCCGCGACTTGAGGTTGGCCAGGTCATGGGTGTCGATGTGCTTGGCCGCGTCGATGCGGAAGCCGTCGACGCCCAGCGTGAGCAGGTCGTTCATGAAGCCGGCGATGGTCTTGCGGACGTACTCCTCGCCGGTGTCGAGGTCGGCGAGACCGACGAGTTCGCAGTGCTGGACGTTCCAGCGGTCCTGGTAGTTGTTGATCCGGGACGTGCAGTCGTCGAAGTCGTAGGAGGAGTAGAGGCCGGGATAGTCGTACTTCGTGTACGACGAGCCGTCCGTCCCCGTGCCGCTGCCCGCCGACATGTGGTTGATGACCGTGTCGACCACGACCTTCACACCGGCCGCGTGACAGGTGTTCACCATGTTCTGGAAGGCCGCGCGGTCGCCGAGGCGGCCCGCGATCCTGTAGCTCACCGGCTGGTACGAGGTCCACCACTGCGAGCCCTGGATGTGTTCGGCGGGCGGGGAGACCTGGACGTAGCCGTAGCCGGCCGGGCCGAGGGCGTTGGTGCACTCCTTGGCGACCGAGGCGAACTTCCACTCGAAGAGGACGGCGGTGACGTCCTTGGTGCCGGGTGGGGAGGCGTTGGCGGTGGTGGCGGGTGCCATGAGGGCTGCCGCCGTGGCGGCGAGCGCGGTCGCGGTGACGGACCATCTCGATATCACGGGCGTGAACTCCTTGCGGTGACGGCCAGGCGTCTTTGCCGGGCGCCGGCGTGAACGTACCGCCACGCAAGGTTTACAGCAAGAGAGTTGAAACCAATAGCAAGTAGTTTCATCCACAATCTTGACGGGTCCCCCGCAACTGCCCCATGCTCACGATTTGTCGTGAAGGGGACCGCCCGTCGACGGCTGTGGCCCGGTCCCCGGAGAGAACCGGGGACCGGGCCCGCTCACCGCTGACCGGTCCGTCAGGCCGTCGTCCACCACACCGTCGTGTCCGTCGGCACCTTCGTCTCGCCGTCCGTCTCGGCGATCTCGCCGCTGGCGAGGAGGAGGCGGCCGTGGGCGGGGATCGTGACCGACTCGCCGCTGGTGTTGGCGACGCACACGAACTCGCCGCGCCGGAAGGCGAGGACACCCTCGGGAGCCTTCAGCCACTCCACGGAGTCGCCCGCGCCGAGGTCGGGCTGCTCGCGGCGGACGGCGAGGGCGGTGCGGTACAGCTCCAGGGTGGAGCCGGGGACGCCGGTCTGCGCCTCGACGCTGAGCTCACCCCAGCTCTCCGGCTGCGGCAGCCAGCTGCCCCCGCTGCCGAAGCCGTACGACGAGCCGGTGCGGGTCCACGGGATCGGCACCCGGCAGCCGTCGCGGAAGCCGTCCTGGCCGGCGCCGCGGAAGTACGCGGGGTCCTGGCGCACCTCGTCCGGCAGGTCGACGACGTCCGGGAGGCCGAGCTCCTCGCCCTGGTAGATGTACGCCGATCCGGGCAGCGCCAGCATGAGCAGCGTGGCGGCCCGCGCGCGCCGAAGGCCCAGCTCGCGGTCGCCGGCCAGGCGGATCTGCGTGCCGAGGCCGGGCGGGTTGGCGAAGCGGGTGGCGTGCCGGGTCACGTCGTGGTTGGACAGCACCCAGGTGGCGGGGGCGCCGACGGGGCGCATGGCCTCCAGGGTGAGGTCGACGACCTGGCGGAGCGCCCGCGCGTCCCAGTCGGTGCTCAGGTACTGGAAGTTGAACGCCTGGTGCAGCTCGTCGGGGCGGACGTAGTTCGCGGTGCGCTCGACGGTCGGGGTCCAGGCCTCCGCGACGAAGATGCGCTCACCGGCGTACTCGTCGAGGACGTGACGCCACTGCCGGTAGATCTCGTGCACGCCGTCCTGGTCGAAGAACGGCATGACATCGTTGCCCAGCAGCTTGAGCTGGCCGTGGGTTCCAAGGTCGGGGAGGCCTTCCGCCTTCACCAGTCCGTGCGCCACGTCGATACGGAAGCCGTCGACGCCCATGTCCAGCCAGAAGCGGAGGATCGAGCGGAACTCGTCGCCGACGGCCGGGTGTTCCCAGTTGAAGTCGGGCTGCTCGGGGGCGAAGAGATGGAGGTACCACTCACCGGGGGTGCCGTCGGGCTCCGTGACACGCGTCCAGGCGGGCCCACCGAAGATGGACTCCCAGTCGTTGGGCGGGAGTTCGCCGTTCCTCCCCTTGCCGGGGCGGAAGTGGTAGCGCTCCCGCAGCGGCGAGCCGGGGCCGTCTGCGAGCGCTCGCTTGAACCACTCGTGCTGGTCGGAGGAGTGGTTGGGCACCAGGTCGACGATGATCCTGAGGCCCAGTTCGCGGGTGTCCCGGATCAGCGCGTCGGCGTCGAGCAGGTTGCCGAACATGGGGTCGACGGCCCGATAGTCGGCGACGTCGTAGCCGGCGTCGGCCTGCGGCGAGGCGTAGAAGGGGCTGAGCCACACGGCGTCCACGCCGAGGTCGCGCAGGTACGGGAGGCGGGATCGTACGCCTTCCAGGTCCCCCATGCCGTCGCCGTTGCTGTCGGCGAAGCTGCGCGGATAGACCTGGTAGATCACCGCGTCCCGCCACCAGTCGCGGCGCTTGACGACGGTGGCGACTGCGGAGTTCGGTGCCGGGTCGGCGGATTGCTGGCTCATGGTGTCCTTGGTACGTAAGGGGTGTAACGGGGTCGAGGTCATGTGCGGATACTTCAAGTGTGCGACGGCTGGGTGACGAGGCGGCCGCGGTGACAGCGGGGTCGGATCGACACCGCGGCCGCCACCCGCGCGGCAAGCGCGCGGGAGCTTTGTCTCCGGGTGGGGCGTCAGCCCTTCGTGCCGCCCGCGGTGAGGCCGGTCACCAGGTTCTTCTGCACGAGGTAGAAGAAGACGGAGACGGGTATCGCGATCAGCACCGCGGTGGCGGCCATGAGGTTGCGCTGGGCGTCGTGCTCGCTGACGAAGCTCTGCAGTCCGACGGCGAAGGTGTACTTCGAGTCGGACAGCATGAACGTCGAGGCGAAGGCGACCTCGCCGAAGGCGGTGAGGAAGTTGTAGAAGGCGGCGACCGCGAGGCCGGGCTTGGCCAGCGGAAGGATCAGCCGCAGGAAGGTGCCGAAGGGGCTGAGCCCGTCGACGCGTCCCGCCTCGTCGATCTCGAACGGGATGGTGTCGAAGTAGCCCTTGAGCAGCCAGGCGCTGTAGGGCACGACGGTGGTGCAGTTGACGAGGACCAGGCCGAGGTAGGTGTCGATGAGGCCGAGGTCCGACATGATCTGGTACATCGGCACGATCAGGACGGCGACCGGGAACATCTGGGTGACGAGCAGGACCCACATGAACTTCTTGTAACCCGGAAAGCGCATGCGGGACACGGCGTAGCCGCTGGTGGCGGCGATGATCACGCCGATGGCGGTGGTACCGAGGACGACGGCCATCGTGCTCTTCAGCCAGTCGAAGAACCCGGTGTGCTGGAGGACGAACGTGTAGTTGTCGAACGTCATCTTGTGCCAGATCTGCCCGGGGTGCAGATAGTCGTCCTTGTCCGGGCCGAGGGACAGGAAGATCAGCCAGGCGACCGGGAAGAAGGCGACGAGGCTCGCCACGATCAGGATGCCGTGGGTGGTGAAGGTGGCGAGGGGTCCGCGCCGGCCGCGACGGCGGGCGGTGCCCCGGGGGGCGGCCTCGGTGGGCCGGTCGGTCTTCGCGACGGAGGTGGGGGCGGTGCTGGTGCTCATGGGGACTCCTGCCTCAGATCGCGAGCTGCTGGTCGTTGCGGCTCAGCCAGCGGCGGTAGAAGGAGGTGAAGACGATCAAAATGGCCAGCAGCAGGATGCCGTAGGCGGCCGACTGGGCGAAGTCACGCGGCTGCTGTCCGAAGCCGAGGTAGTACGCCCAGGTGACGAGGATCTGCGCGTCCGGGGCGGTGTCGCCGAACAGCAGGAAGATGATGGCGAACTGGTTGAAGGTCCAGATGATGCCGAGGAGCACGACGGTGGAGCTGACGGACCTCAGCCCCGGCAGGGTGACGTACCGGAACCGCTGCCAGGCGTTCGCGCCGTCCATCTCGGCCGCCTCGTAGAGCGAGGTGTCGATGGCCTGGAGGCCGCCGAGCAGCGAGAGCATCATGAACGGCACACCGCACCAGGTGTTGACCATGATCGCGGCGAACCGCTGCCAGAAGGTGTCCTCCAGCCACAGCGGCGAGGGCAGGTGCAGGGCGTCGAGCGCGGTGTTGATGACGCCGCCGTCGGCGAGCATGAACCGCCAGCCGAAGACGGTGACGAAGGTGGGCACGGCCCAGGGCAGGACCAGGATCATGCGGTAGAGGGTGCGCCCGCGGAACTTCTCGTTGAGCAGCAGCGCGAGGCCGAGGCCGATGAAGTAGTGCAGGCTCACGCACAGGGCGGTCCACACGATCGTCCAGATGAAGTGCGACCAGAAGCGGTCGTACGCCGTCGGCCCCCACAGGATGTCGGCGTAGTTGTCGAGGCCGATGAACTTGTACGTGGCGTCGATGTGGTTGACGCCGATGGTGCGGGCCGTGTTGAGGCTGTTGGCGTCGGTGAGGGTGAGGTAGAAGCCGTAGACCAGCGGGTACAGCACCAGCACGCCGAGGACGATCACCACCGGGGCGATCATCGCGTAGGCGTACCAGTGCTTGTGGTAGCCGTGCTTCAGGCGCTGACCCAGCCCGGGCCGCGGGTCTCGCTCACCGCGCCGCTTGCCGGTCGCTCGGTCGATGGCGACTGTCATGGTTCGACACCTTCTGAAGGATCAGGGAGTGGGCTGGGCAGGCGCAGGCCGGTGGCCGCCGGATCCCTCCCCCGATTTCCAGGAGGATCCGACGGCCACGCGGGGCTCACTTGCTGAAGTCGGGCACCAGCTTGGCGATCGCGATCTCGGCGTTGCTCAGACCCTTGTCGAGGGACTCCTTGCCACCGGCGATCTTGGGCAGTTCGGTGTCGAGCGGACCCCACAGGGAGCTGTACTCGGGAAGCGCCGGGCGCGGCTGGGCGGCGGCGAGGACGCCCTGGTAGCCGGCGATGCCCGGGTCGGCCTTGACCTGCGCGGTGTAGGCGTCGTCGCGGGTGGGCAGCGTGTTGTTCTTCAGGGCGATGGTTTCCTGGGCCTTCGCCGAGGTCATGAAGTTGACGAACTTCAGCGCGGCGTCCTGGTGGGCCTTGTCCGAGCCGGCGTAGACCGAGAGGTTGTGGCCGCCGGTCGGGGCGCCGGCCTTGCCGGTGGAGCCGGCCGGGACGGTGGCGATGCCGAGGTTGGCCTTGTCCTTGAAGGCGGAGCCCTTGTAGAAGTTCGTGATCTCCCAGGGGCCCTGGACGATCGCGGCGACCTTGCCGTTGACGAAGGCGTCCTGGATGTGGGCGTAGGCGTCGGCGGTGGTGTCGGCCTTGTGCAGGCCCTTGCCGTCGAAGAGGCCGAGCCAGGTGCTGTACGCCTTCTTCGCCTGCGCCGAGTCGACGGTGATCTTCTTGCCTTCGGCCTCGACGGTGTCGGTGCCCTCGCCGTAGAGGAAGGACTGGGCGTAGTAGGCCTGGGTGGAGCCCCAGTAGCCGTCGACGCCGGTCTTGTCCTTGATGGTGGCGGCGGCCTTCTTCAGGTCGTCCCAGCTCTTGGGGGCTTCCTTGATGCCGGCCTTCTCGAAGAGCTGCTTGTTGTAGACGAGGGCCAGGGTGTCCGTGGTGAACGGCACGCCGTAGGTCTTGCCCTCGTACTTGGCCTGCTCGATCAGGCTGGGCTGGAACTTGGCCTGGTCCTTGAGGGCCTCGGTGCCGTCCAGGGCGGCGAAGTAGCCCTTCTTGGCGAAGGCGGGGGTCCAGCCGACCTCGGAGCGCAGCACGTCGGGGGCGCCCTTGGAACCGGCGGCGGTGTCGAACTTGTTCTGCGCCTGGTCGAAGGGGACGTTGACGTACTTGACCTTGATGTCCTTGTTGGCGGCCTCGAACTCCTTGACCAGGGCCTGGTACGTCGGTGCCTCATTGGTGGCGTTGGAGGTGTCCCACCAGGTGAGGGTGACCGGACCGTCGGCCTTGTCGCCGCTGTCGCTGCCGCCGCAGGCCGTCGCCGCGAGGGCGAGGGACGCCACCAGTGCGCTGGCCGCTATGCCACGCCGCATGAGTTCTCCTTGAGGTGAAAGCCCGTCTGACTCACAGGGCGGCCCCGTCCGCCGCCTGTGTCGACTTGCCGACTGCGCCGTTGGCCGCCGGGCGACGTGAACGTAACAGCGATGTAAGCACGACGAAAGACCTTGCAGAAAAAAAGTGCAAGACTTCTCCGAAGTTATCCGTGCGTGACCCGGAGGCGACCGCCGTGAGACCGTTGTCGGCGCGATTGAGCCGCTGTAGAGCAGGGCAGGTGCCTGCTGTGCAAGACTCTGCAAGCTCTTGCCATCACTTTCACGAGGGAGCCCGATGACGCAGCAGCCCCGGCCGGGCCGTTCACCAGCTCGCACACGGCGTCCCATTGGTGTGCAAGGGGAGATCCGGCCGGTACAGTCCCACCCTGTGACCACACGGCTTGCCGACATCGCTGCTCAGGCGGGGGTGAGCGAAGCGACCGTCAGCCGCGTCCTCAACGGGAAGCCGGGCGTCGCCTCCACCACCCGCCAGTCCGTGCTGGCCGCCCTCGACGTGCTGGGCTACGAGCGCCCGGTCCGTCTGCGGCAGCGCAGCGCGGGTCTCGTCGGCCTGATAACGCCGGAGCTGGAGAACCCGATATTCCCGGCCCTCGCCCAGGTCATCGGCCAGGCCCTCACAAGGCAGGGGTACACCCCGGTCCTCGCCACCCAGACACCGGGCGGCTCCACGGAGGACGAGCTGACCGAGATGCTGGTCGACCGCGGTGTCGCCGGCATCATCTACGTCTCCGGCCTGCACGCCGACACCACGGCCGACATGCAGCGCTACGAGCAGCTCCGCGCCCAGGGCGTGCCGTACGTCCTGGTCGACGGCTTCTCCCCCAAGGTCCAGGCCCCCTTCATCTCCCCCGACGACCGCGCCGCGATGACCCTCGCGGTCACCCACCTCGCCTCCCTGGGCCACACCCGCATCGGCCTCGCCCTCGGCCCGAAGCGCTTCGTCCCGGTCCAGCGCAAGATCGAGGGCTTCGTCCGCGCGGTCCAGGACCAGCTGGGTCTGACCGCCGAGACGATCGAGACCGAGCTGGTCCAACACTCCCTCTACACCCTGGAGGGCGGCCAGGCCGCCGCCACGGCCCTGATCGACCGGAACTGCACGGCGGTGGTCTGCGCCAGCGACATGATGGCCCTGGGTGCCATACGAGCGGCCCGGCAGCGGGGCCTCGACGTCCCCCAGGACGTCTCGGTCGTGGGCTTCGACGACTCTCCCTTGATCGCCTTCACCGACCCACCCCTCACCACGATCCGCAAGCCGGTCCCCGCGATGGGCCAGGCTGCCGTCCGCACCCTCCTCGAGGAGATCGGCGGGACCCCGGCACCCCACAGCGAGTTCGTGTTCATGCCGGAACTGGTGGTACGAGGTTCGACCGCTTCGGCCCCTGGTGACCGGAATCGTCCGTAGGGCGGAGAACCACCCCTTTCCCTCATGCCCCGGTACTGGCCCCAGGTGTCTTCTCGCCGTACAACATGCATCGGGAACCCGACCGGTGGATGATCGGTGAGGGAACTGTTTTCTGGCAAACTGTGTGCCTATGGGTGAAACGACCGTGACGCCGGTGGAAGGGCCCGAAGAGGTCGTTCCGCACACCGTTACGGCCGAATCCGGGCCGGCCGTCCTGCGCCGCCTGCGCACCCCGCGCCGCCCCCGCTTGTGGTTCGAGATCCTGCTGATCGCGGTCAGTTACTGGACCTACTCACTGATCCGCAACGCGGTCCCCGAGCAGCGCTCCGAGGCACTGCGCAACGCCGACTGGATCTGGCGGATGGAGCACCACCTCGGCATCGCCATGGAGCAGTCCGTCAACCACGCCGTCAACTCGATGACTTGGCTCATCATCGGCATGAACTACTACTACGCGACGCTGCACTTCATCATCACCCTGGCCGTCCTGGTGTGGCTCTACCGCCGCCACCCCGGCCGCTACGCGGCGACCCGCCTGGTCCTCTTCGCCACCACAGGCGTGGCCCTGGTCGGCTACTACCTGTACCCCCTGGCACCCCCACGCCTCATGACCGGCGGCCACTTCATCGACACGGTCATGGTCCACCAGACCTGGGGCTCGATGGCCTCCGGCGACCTCAAGAACATGTCCAACCAGTACGCCGCGATGCCGTCCATGCACATCGGCTGGTCCCTGTGGTGCGGCCTCACGATCTTCGCCCTGGCCAAGATCCCCTGGGTACGAGTCCTGGGCCTCCTCTACCCGGCGGTGACCCTGGTGGTCATCGTCGCCACCGCCAACCACTTCTGGCTGGACGCGGTGGGCGGCATGCTCTGCCTGGCCTTCGGCTTCGCCCTGGCCCGCACGTGCTACGGCACCCTGCCCTACGCCCTGCCGAGGAGGGTGCCGAGCCGTCTACGCGCCGCCCACCACGGCCCGCAGCGCGTCGACGAACGCCTCTAGGGCCGGCTGCGGCGGAGCCGTCTCCCGCACGGCCGCGTAGATCGCACGCGAAGGCTCGGGCTCCCGCACCTCCCTCACCACCACTCCGGGATGCCGGCTTCCCAGCCCCAGCCGCGGAATGAGCCCCACCCCGAGCCCAGCCGCCACGAACCCCTGAGCGGTCACGTAGTCCTCGCTCTCCACCACGAACTCCGGCCGAAACCCGGCGGTCTCGCAAGCCGCCATCTGGGCGTCCAGACACGGCCCGGGCCACTCACTGCCGACCCAGCGCTCCCCCGCCAACTCGGCCAGCCGCACACTGGAGGCGTCCGCCAGCCGATGCCCCTCGGGCAGCACGGCAAGGTAGGGATCGTCCAACAGATGACGAAGCCGTACGCCGTCATGCGCCCCCTCCGCCGCCCCGACCACCAGAGCCAGATCCGCCCGCCCTTCCCGCACGCCGGACAACGGATCGGCATCGGCCAGTTTGAGGTCGACCTGCACCCCCGGATGCCCGGCCCGGAACCGCGCCACAGCCGGAGCGATCAACCCTGCCCCCGCCGTCGCGAAGTACCGCACGGCCAACCGCCCCGTGCGCCCCGCGAGCAGATCGGCGAGCGCGGCCTCCGCCTCCGCGACCTGCCGCCCGATGGCCTCCGCGTACTCGGTCAACAACAACCCCGCAGCTGTGGGCCGCACCCCCCGCCCGACCCGCTCCAGCAGCGCGGCCCCCGCCTCCTTCTCCAGCACGGCGATCTGCTGGCTGACAGCGGACGGCGTATACCCGAGCAGCGCCGCGGCCCCCGAAACCGACCCACTCCCGACCACGGCTCGCAGGACCTGCATCCTCCGCACATCAATCATGTAGCTCAGCTTAAAACACAGCCCAAAACATTTCACTTGTCCTCACACGCCCAGCGCACCACCGTAGAGCCATGCCTCTCGCCTCCTCCCTCCGCATGGCAACGCTGGCCCTCCTCTGGGGCTCGGGCTTCCTCTGGATCAAACTCGCCCTCAACCACGGCCTGACTCCCGCCCAGATCACGATCACCCGCTGCGCCCTGGGCACAGCCGTCCTGCTCCTCCTGGCGCGCTCGGCAGGCCAACGTCTCCCCCGCTCCCGCACCACCTGGGCCCACCTGGCCGTGGCAGCCCTCTTCTGCAACGCGATCCCCTTCGCCCTCTTCAGCCTGGGCGAGCAGACGGTCGACTCCGGCATCGCAGGCGTCCTCAACGCCACCACCCCCCTCTGGTCCCTCCTCATCGGCACAGTCCTGGGCACCGACCGCGCCCTGAACCCCGTACGCCTGACCGGCCTCCTCCTGGGCTTCACCGGCACCCTGCTGATCTTCGCCCCCTGGCACCAGTCGGGCCTGCTGTCCTGGGGCGCCCTCGCCCTCCTGGCCGCCGCCGCCAGCTACGCCGTGGCCTTCGCCTACATGGCCTGCCACCTCACCACCGACGACGCCCCCCTCGCCGTATCAGCGGCCCAGCTCCTGACAGCCACAGCCTGGACAACCCTGGCCCTCCCCACAGCCGGCCCCCTCCACCCCGACCCCACCGCCCTCCTGGCAGTCACCGCCCTGGGCATCCTCGGCACGGGCGTCACCTTCTACCTCAACTACCGCCTGATCGCAGAGGAGGGCGCGACGAGCGCGGCGACGGTGGGCTACCTGCTCCCCGTCGTATCCGTAGCGCTCGGCGCCCTGATCCTGGACGAGCAGGTGGGAACGCGGGTGGTGATCGGCATGGTGGTGGTCCTCATCGGCGTAGGGCTGACTCGCAGGAAGGCCATCCCCCGATGGGCCGGCAGCCGCGAGACGACGGGAGCGGGCCGTGGCGGTGCGTCGCAGCCCGTCGCTTAGCTGGTCCCCACGCCGCTCAACTGTGGCAGCGAACAGAGGGCGCGACCCGCGACGGGCTCGACGCACCG
>NZ_JBWKCC010000001.1:406768-421777 GCF_056436655.1 Streptomyces sp. NPDC043427
TGTCCCCTCCCCTCCCCCCTCCCCCCCCCTCCCCCCCCCCCCCCCCCCCTCCCCCCCCCCCCCCCCCCCCCCCCCCCCCCCCCCCCCCCCCCCCCCCCCGCTACGCCCCCGACCCACCCGCCGTGGGTTGGCGCGAGCCACACCGTCCGGCATCATGACCCCCATGACGATCACTCACATGACGATCACAGCACCCCACCGAAAGGCCGATGCCGCGTAACCGGCCCGGCAAGCTGCGCACGACGCAGCCGCCCGAACACCGCCCGCGCGGATGGAACACCCCCACCCCCGCCCGCATCCACGGCCTCTCCACCCGCACCAGCCTCGCCATCCACAGCTACGAGGCACTCGACCGCGACTACGACGTCTTCCCCGGCGTGACCGACCGCGCCCTACGCCGCTACCGGGCCTTCCTGACCCCACCGGGACACCGCCCCCGCTACCCGTACCTGGACGACTGCGGCTGCCGAGGCTGCTCCCTCGCGGACGTCCGGCACTGCCGCGACGTGCTCGACATGGTCCTCCACAGCCTGCCACCCCGCGCCCGTGCAGAGCTGGGCCGCCTCATCGCCTCCCTCGACGCCGTCTACCTCGCCCGCACGCTCCCGGACCCCTTCGCCGACACCCGCCGCGTATGGCGCCCCGAGGTCTGGTGGTACCGGCGCCTGGAGGGCTGCCGGTACGCCCAGACCGGAACGACGTAGACGCAGTGCTCACTCCCCCCGGGCGGCCAGCTCGGCCAGCACCTTGTGCAACGGCTCGGTCGCCCGCTTCCGGTACTCCTGAATCGCCCACCCATTCCCGTCGGGGTCCTTGAAGTACATGAACGTGGCCCCGTCCTGCGGAGCGAACTGCTGCGGCTCGCTGACCTCCAGCCCGCGCGCCGTCAGCTCGTCGTACGCCGCCTTCGCATCCGTCACGCACAGCTGCAGCCCGTGGTACGTCCCGGGCTGCGGCGTGCCCGTGGGCACCTGAAGACCGTCGACGAGCGCGATCGAACACCCCGACCCCGGCGGAGTCAGCTGCACGATCCGCACCCCTTCCATCACCTCACCGTCGAGATCGACATGAAAGCCGACCTTGTCGCGGTAGAACTCCTTGGCCCGGTCCACATCGGACACCGGCAGCAGGACGACTTCGAGACTCATGTCCATGGCGTGACTCCTCTCGGCAGGGGCGTACGCATGCCTGTCCACAGAACCTGAAACCCGAACGGCGCGCCAGCCCAGCGGCCCGGGTTACGCTCAAGCGCGTACGACCTTGATCGACGGCCACGCAGAACCTCGGATCCGACGGGAGGCCGGGCATGATGGCGCCTGGGCGCAGAAGCAGCACCTTCTCCAGGCTGCTGCGGCACGGTTTCACCGACCCGTCGGCCGCCGAGCGACTCCTGGAGAGCGGAGAACTCGCACCGGTCCGCAACGACCCGTTCCTCCTGGAGGCCCTGGGCGGCACCGCCGACCCCGACCTGGCGCTGCACGGTCTCGTACGCCTCCTGGAGGCGCAGTCCGACCCCACCGCCCACCGCGAACTGCTGGACACGCTGATAGCGGCCAAGCCGCTGCGCGACCGTCTGCTCGGTGTGCTGGGCGCCTCGGCCGCCCTCGCCGACCACCTGGCCCGCCACCCGCGGGACTGGCACGCCCTGGTCATGTACGAGCCCCGCGACCTGCACCCCGGGGTGGAGGAGTTCGAGCGGGGTCTGGCCGAGGCCTCCGACCCGGTGTCCCTGCGCGTCGCCTACCGCCGCTGCCTGCTGTCGATCGCGGCACGCGACGTGTGCGGCACCACCGATGTGGCCGAAACCGCCGCCGAACTCGCCGACCTCGCGACCGCGACGCTACGGGCCGCGCTCGGCCTCGCCCAGGCCGCCGCACCCGAGGACGCGGCGCTGTGCCGACTCGCGGTGATCGCGATGGGCAAGTGCGGCGGCCACGAGCTGAACTACGTCTCGGACGTCGACGTGATCTTCGTAGGAGAAGCGGTCGACGGCGCCGACGAAGGAAAGGCACTCCGCGCCGCCACCAAACTCGCCTCGCACATGATGCGGATCTGCTCGGAGACGACCGTCGAGGGCTCGATCTGGCCGGTCGACGCCAACCTGCGCCCCGAGGGCCGCAACGGCCCCCTCGTCCGCACGCTCAGCAGCCACCTCGCCTACTACCAGCGCTGGGCCAAGACCTGGGAGTTCCAGGCGCTCCTCAAGGCACGCCCGGTGGCCGGCGACCTCCACCTCGGGGAGGAGTACGTCGCCGCGGTGGAGCCACTGGTGTGGCAGGCCGCCGAGCGGGAGAACTTCGTCGCCGACGTGCAGAAGATGCGGCGCCGCGTGGTCGAGAACATCCCCGCCGCAGAGGTCGAGCGCGAGCTGAAGCTGGGCCCGGGAGGCCTGCGGGACGTCGAGTTCGCCGTACAGCTCCTCCAGCTGGTGCACGGCCGCACCGACGCGTCCCTGCGCAGCGGCACGACGCTGGACGCGCTCCAGGCACTGGCGGCGGGCGGCTACGTAGGCCGCGAGGACGCCGGCCGGCTCGACGAGGCGTACCGCTTCCTGCGTTCCATGGAGCACCGCATCCAGCTGTACCGGCTGCGCCGCACCCACCTCGTCCCCGAGGGCGAGGGCGACCTGCGCCGCATCGGCCGCTCGCTGGACCTGCGCACGGATCCGGTCAACGAGCTGACCCGCGAGTGGAAGCGGCACGCCGGTGTCGTACGACGCCTGCACGAGAAGCTCTTCTACCGTCCGCTGCTCGACGCGGTAGCGCAACTCGGCCCCGGCGAGGCCAGGTTGAGCCCGGAAGCGGCACGCGAACGGCTGGTCGCGCTCGGATACGCGGACCCGGCGGCGGCGCTGCGGCACCTGGAGGCCCTGGCCTCCGGGGTCTCCCGCAAGGCCGCGATCCAACGCACCCTCCTCCCCGTCCTCCTCGGCTGGTTCGCGGACTCCGCCGACCCGGACGCGGGCCTGCTCAACTTCCGCAAGGTGTCGGACGCGCTGGGCAAAACACCGTGGTACCTCCGCCTGCTGCGCGACGAGGGCGCGGCTGCCGAGAACCTGGCCCGGGTACTGTCGGCGGGCCGTCTGGCACCCGACCTGCTGATGCGCGCGCCGGAGGCCGTGGCGCTGCTCGGGAACGGCAACGGCGGCGGGCTCGAGCCCCGGGGCCTCGCCCACCTGGACCAGGAGATCCTCGCGGCGGTGCGCCGCGCGGAGGGCGCCGCCCAGGCGGTCACGGCCGCACGCGGTGTCCGCCGCCGCGAGCTGTTCCGTACGGCCGCCGCGGACATCGTCGGCTCCTACGGCACGGAGGCCCAGCCCGCCGAGGCCGACCAGGGCGCCCTCGTGGACCTGGTGGGCGGCGCGGTGTCGGACCTGACGGCGGCGACGCTCGCCGGAACGTTGCGCGCGGTGGTGCGGGAGGGCTGGGGCGACGAGCTGCCCACCCGTTTCGCGATCATCGGCATGGGCCGCTTCGGGGGGCACGAGCTCGGCTACGGTTCGGACGCGGACGTCATCTTCGTGCACGAGCCACGTGACGGCGTCGAGGACCGCGAGGCCGCCGACGCCGCGAACAAGGTCGTCTCCGAGATGCGCCGCCTCCTCCAGATGCCCAGCGCGGATCCCCCCCTCCTGATCGACGCGGACCTGCGCCCCGAGGGCAAGTCCGGCCCCCTGGTACGAACCCTGAAGTCCTACGAGGCCTACTACCGCCGCTGGTCCCTCGTATGGGAGTCCCAAGCGCTGCTCCGGGCGGAGTTCGTGGCCGGCGACGAGGAATTGGGCCGGCGTTTCATCGACCTGATCGCCCCCCTGCGCTACCCGGTCCGGGGCCTCGAGGAGGAGTCCGTTCGCGAGATCCGCCGCCTGAAGGCCCGCATGGAATCAGAACGCCTCCCCCGCGGCACTGACCCCAAACTCCACACCAAGCTGGGCCCGGGCGGCCTGTCCGACGTGGAATGGACCGTCCAACTCCTCCAACTCCAGCATGCCTGGCACCTCCCGGGCCTACGCACCACCCGCACCCGCGAGGCCCTGTCCGCGGCCCACGAGGCCGGCCTCATCACCGACGAGGACGCGGCGACCCTCGACGAGGCCTGGGTCCTGGCCACCCGGGTACGCAACGCGGTGATGCTGGTCCGCGGCCGGGCCGGCGACACCTTCCCCTCGGAGAGCCGAGAACTGGCAGCCGTCGGCCGCTATCTGGGCTACGGCCCCGGACACGTGGGAGAACTCCTGGACGCGTACCGGCGCACGGGCCGCCGGGCCCGGGGCGTCGTGGATTCGCTGTTCTACGGAGGGTAGGTGATCAGCTCAGGTCACAGGGCCCCGGCTCGCCTCAGTTCGCCGAGGCGGTCGTCGACGTCGATGACCTCGTCGCGGGAGAGGGTCGGGGCGATCCACTGACGGGCGGTGCCGTGGGCGATGAACTCCTCGGGAAGCCCGATCCCGTAGTGCTCCACGTAGTCGGCCGCGTCGAGCCGCCAGAAGAAGCGGCCGTCGCTCATGATGGCGGTGCCGCCGGAGCGGGAGAACTTGTTGCCCAGAATGTCCTCCGAGAATCCCATCAGGGCGATGATCGGAGTGCCGGAGCGAAGATATTCGGCGATCTTTTCCCGCTCCCCCTCGGGAATCTCGCCCACTCGCCGACGAAGTTCGTCGGCGTTTTCCGCGAAGGCGGACTGGCTCGCGATCCTGCCGAATATTCCGAGGGGAGCGATGTTCGTCATGCGAGGTTTTCCAGACAGTAGGCGCGACCCCCGTTGCGGGGAGACGAAGGAGCCGTCTCCCCGCAACGGGCGCCGTGGTGTTCCTGGCCCGCAGGGAGCCGTCGGCGTCGCGCACGAGGGTGGTGTCGATGGGGGCCCAGCGGCCGTCGTCCTCCTGGGCGCGGACCGGGGCCGCGTTCATCTCCTGGGTGAAGGTGCCGTCCGGGTTGGCGAACAGCTGCGCGGACTCGGTGGTCTTCGCCTTCACCTCCACGCGCTCACCGCTCTTCGCAGCGAGGGCACTGGCCTCCGACTCCGGAGTGTGATCGGCCTTCGCCGAGGTCCCTCCCTCGTCGGCGAACGCCGGGGTCGCCGCGACGGCGGTGGCCGGAACCGCACCCCCCCAGGAGAGCGACGGCTATCGCGCCGCTCCCGATCGCCCGGCGCCAATCGCGCCGACGTCTGTGCGTCAACACACCCCACCCGTTTCTTTAGATTTTCCTTACAAGCTGTGGTGATCATGTGTCGGTCGAACGTGCCGGTCAATAGTGACGCGCGCCACATGGGGGGGCGTTGGCGCGGGCATCCGCATGGACAACATCTCGGCCAGAGACGCCAATCGGACGCACGCCATCACGGCTGTCCACCATGGCCACTTGGCCAAGAACCGTTGCCAGAGCGCTTTCGCGCATCAGTCGATCTCGGGCTCGGCTGCGGACTCCGCCAAGAGAAGGCAGATCACAACGCCTCGCACCGCCGGGTCCACGCCCGCGGCGGGCATGCCTTCGCCCGCATGAAGAGTTGAAAGTTTCTCCGCGACTGCCGCCGCGGAGAGCTCAGACGACTCCGGGGCCGGCGGTCAACTGCCACCAGCCCCGGAGTGCATACGAGAACGAAACCGCCCTGACCCGCGCTTAGGGATCCTTGGACTATGCCCGTCCGGGTCGCGCGGCCTGGCACCGCACCTCGCCGCGTTGCCGAAAAGCCCAGGTAGCTCCTCCCCCACTCTCGGCTGCGCTCGAGCGGGGCGCCCCCATCCAGGGCTCTCCGGCGCCTTGCGATGCACGGCACCAGACCACGCGACCTGATCGGACGCTCATAGTGCAAGGACCCCTTACAGCACCGGCAGGTTCTTCCGCAGCTCGAACGCCGTGACCTCGCTGCGGTACTCCTCCCACTCCTGCCGCTTGTTGCGGAGGAAGAAGTCGAAGACGTGCTCGCCCAGTGTCTCGGCGACGAGGTCGCTGCGTTCCATCAGGGTGAGCGCCTCGCCGAGGTTCTGCGGGAGCGGCTCGATGCCCATGGCGCGGCGTTCGGCGTCGGAGAGGGCCCAGACGTCGTCCTCGGCGCCGGGGGGGAGTTCGTAGCCCTCCTCGATGCCCTTCAGGCCGGCCGCCAGCAGCACCGCGTACGCCAGGTACGGGTTCGCGCCCGAGTCCAGCGAGCGGACCTCGACGCGTGCCGAGCCGGTCTTGCCGGGCTTGTACATGGGGACGCGCACCAGGGCGGAGCGGTTGTTGTGGCCCCAGCAGATGTAGGAGGGGGCCTCGCCGCCGGCGCCCGCGGTGCGTTCGGCGCCGCCCCAGATGCGCTTGTAGGAGTTGACCCACTGGTTGGTGACCGCGGCGATCTCCGCGGCGTGCTTCAGCAGGCCCGCGATGAAGGAGCGGCCGACCTTGGAGAGCTGGTACTCCGAGCCCGACTCGTAGAACGCGTTGCGGTCGCCCTCGAAGAGCGAGAGGTGGGTGTGCATGCCGCTGCCCGGGTGCTCCGAGAACGGCTTAGGCATGAAGGTCGCCTGGACGCCCTGCTCCAGCGCGACCTGCTTCATGACCAGGCGGAAGGTCATGATGTTGTCGGCCGTGGACAGCGCGTCCGCGTAGCGCAGGTCGATCTCCTGCTGGCCCGGCGCGCCCTCGTGGTGGGAGAACTCGACCGAGATGCCCATCGACTCCAGCATGGTGATCGCCTGGCGGCGGAAGTCCATGCCGATGTTCTGCGGGGTGTGATCGAAGTAACCCGAGTTGTCGGCCGGGGTCGGGCGCGAGCCGTCCAGCGGCCGGTCCTTCAGCAGGAAGAACTCGATCTCGGGGTGGGTGTAGAAGGTGAAGCCCAGGTCGGAGGTGCGGGCCAGGGCGCGCTTCAGCACGTACCGGGGGTCGGCGAAGGACGGGGAGCCGTCCGGCATGAGGATGTCGCAGAACATGCGGGCGGTGCCGGGGGCCTCCGCGCGCCAGGGCAGGACCTGGAACGTCGACGGGTCGGGCTTGGCGATCATGTCGGACTCGTAGACACGGGCGAAGCCCTCGATCGCCGAGCCGTCGAAGCCGATGCCCTCGTCGAAGGCCTGCTCCAGCTCGGCCGGGGCCACGGCGACCGACTTGAGGAAGCCCAGCACGTCCGTGAACCACAGGCGTACGAACCGGATGTCACGCTCCTCCAACGTCCGGAGCACGAACTCCTGCTGCTTGTCCATCTTCCGCTTCCCCATCCTTGCTGGTCAGGCCGCCTGTCTCCGGAACCGCGGGAGGCGGTCGGGCACCCGAGCATCCCACCACAACAGCATTTCATGCGCGTTGCGGACCTTGATCGTCGCGGCGACTCCGGGCCGAACGCCTTCCGTACGGCAGGTGTACAGCTCTGAGGCCCATAGTGCCTGCTGAGACCGACATCCGGTATGGCCGCCCACCCCCCGTCTCTTAATTTGCATCTCAGATGCAAGAATTGTGTCGCCAACCGGCACCAGCCGACCGGTCACAAGCCGACCGGCAGCAGCACCCGCATGCCCCAAGGAGGCCTCATGCTGTCCGAGCAGTCCGCCGCGACCGTGCGCGCCACGCTCCCCGCCGTCTCTGCGGCCATCGGTGAGATCACCGAACGCTTCTACGCCGGACTGTTCGCCGCGCACCCCGCACTGCTCCGCGACCTGTTCAACCGCGGCAACCAGGCCGCCGGCACCCAGCGCCAGGCACTGGCCGGCTCCATCGCCGCGTTCGCCACCCACCTGGTCGCACAGCCCGACCAGCGGCCCGACGCGATGCTGGGCCGCATCGCCCACAAGCACGCCTCCCTGGGCGTCACGCCCGAGCAGTACGACGTCGTCCACGAGCACCTCTTCGCCGCCATCGCCGGCGTCCTCGGCGAGGCCGTCACCCCCGAGGTCGCGGCCGCCTGGGACGAGGTCTACTGGCTGATGGCCAACGCGCTGATCGCCATCGAGAAGCGCCTGTACGAGGAGGCCGGCGAGCCGGGCTGGCGGGACTGGGAGGTCGTCGAGCGGGTCGCGGAGACCGCCGA
The DNA here is from genome assembly GCF_056436655.1 of Streptomyces sp. NPDC043427. Classification (NCBI taxonomy): domain Bacteria; kingdom Bacillati; phylum Actinomycetota; class Actinomycetes; order Kitasatosporales; family Streptomycetaceae; genus Streptomyces; species Streptomyces sp. NPDC043427. Next base: position 414,773 of record NZ_JBWKCC010000001.1, read on the forward strand.
CGTCGTCACCTTCCGGCTGCGCCCCGTCGACGGCGGCCCGGTGACCGGCTTTTGCGCGGGACAGTACGTCTCCGTCGGCGTCCAGCTCCCGGACGGCGCCCGCCAGATCCGGCAGTACAGCCTCTCCGGGGCGCCGGACGACACGGTGCGGCAGATCAGCGTCAAGCGCGTGCACGGCGGTACGACGCCGGAGGGCGAGGTCTCGAACCACCTCCACGCGTGCGTGCGCGAGGGCAGCGTGCTCCAGCTGTCGGCCCCGTACGGCGACCTCGTCCTCGACGACGCCTCCGACGCCCCGCTGCTGCTGGCCTCGGCCGGCATCGGCGTGACCCCGATGGTCGCGATGCTCGCGCACCTCGCGGAGAGCGGCCACAGCACCCCGGTCACCGTCGTGCACGGCGACCGCTCCCCCGCCGATCACGCCCTGCGCGCCGACCACGAGGCGTACGCGGCGAAGCTGCCGGACGCGGCCGTGCACTTCTGGTACGAGCAGGAGGCGCCCCAGGGCACCCGCACCGGCCTCGTCGACCTCACGGACGTGCCCGTCGCGCCGGGCACGCGCGCGTACCTGTGCGGCCCGCTGCCGTTCATGCGCGCGGTGCGGGCCCAGCTGCTGGAGCAGGGGGTCGCCCCGTCCGACATCCACTACGAGGTGTTCGGGCCGGACCTCTGGATCGCGCGGTAGGTCATCGCCGAACAGTGAGGAAGCCGTTACGGCATCCGCGCGATCTCCAGCAGCAGCGGCCCCGTCGGCTCCGCCGAGACGTCCGCCACGGTCAACGGGTCCAGCGAGGCGAAGAACGCCTCCTGGGCCCGGCGCAGGGCGCCGCGCAGGCGGCAGGCGGAGTTCAGGGGGCAGGGGGTGGGGCCTTCGCAGTCGACGACGTCGCCGGTGCCCTCGAAGGAGCGCACCACGGCGCCCACCGACGCCGTACGGCCCTGCTCCGTGAGGGAGAGACCGCCACCCCTGCCCCGGCGGGCGTCCAGCAGGCCCATGTGCTGGAGCTCGGCGACGACCTTGGCGAGGTGGGTGTAGGGGACCTGCATGTCGGCCGCCACGTCCCGGGTGGTGGGCGTGGAACCGCCCGCCACGGCGAGCCGCATCAGGACGCGCAGCGCCAGGTCGGTGGATCGCAACAGCCGCATACCGGCAGCCTAGGTAATACGCATCTGAGCTTCAAATATGCGCCTTTCCCTCGCCCGCCCTACAAGGAGCCCGCTCTCCCCCATTACGATCAGCGAACCCGCTCGTCCCTCCTGTCCGTCCCGTCACCCCCCGAAGGACACACCCCATGGGTTCCGCTAAGAAGACCACCAGCGCCGCGCGCAAGGCACGGATAGAGGAGATGCGGCGCGCCGAGCAGGCCCGTGAGCGCCGCAACCGGATCCTCACGATCGGTGCCAGCACGGTGGTGGTCGCCGCTCTCGTCGTCGGTACGGTCGTGCTCGTGCGGTCGCAGTCCGACGACAGCAGCACGGCGAGCGACGGGAAGACGACCTCGGGCAAGTTCACGACCGGCGCGGACGGCGTGAAGACCTGGAAGGGCAAGCTGGGGCGCAACCACGTCACCAGGGACGTGAAGTACCCGGTGGAGCCCCCGGTCGGCGGTGACCACAACCAGGTCTGGATGAACTGCAACGGCGACGTCTACGGCAAGGCCGTGAACAACATGAACGCGGTGCACTCGCTGGAGCACGGCGCGGTCTGGGTGACGTACACCAGCAAGGCCTCGAAGGCGGACGTCGACGCGCTCGCGGCGAAGGTGAAGAAGACGCCGTACACGCTGATGAGCCCGGACGACAAGCAGGCGGCCCCGATCATGCTGACGGCGTGGGGGCACCAGCGCACGGTGACGAGCGCGAAGGACCCGAACGTCGACAAGTTCTTCGAGAAGTTCGTGCAGGGCAAGCAGACCCCTGAGCCCGGTGCCGCCTGCACGAACGGTCTGTCGCAGTGAGGTTCGCCGGGGTCGCCGTGGCCGTGGCGGGTGTGCTCGTCGCGGCCGGGGCGATCACCTACTCCGTCGCCGAGGACGGCGGCTCGGACGCGAAGACGCCGGTCGCCGACTCGGCGGACGCCGGGTTCGCGCGGGACATGGCGGTGCATCACCAGCAGGCCGTCGAGATGTCGTACATCGTGCGTGACCGCACCTCCGACGAGGAGGTGCGACGGCTCGCCTACGACATCGCGCAGACGCAGGCCAACCAGCGCGGCATGCTGCTGGGCTGGCTGGACCTGTGGGGGCTGCCGAAGGTGTCGTCGGACGCGCCGATGACCTGGATGGGCATGGCTGGCATGGCCTCCGGCAAGGACGGCGCGCTGATGCCGGGCATGGCGACCAACACCGAGCTGAAGAAGCTGAACACACTCAAGGGCAGGCAGGCGGAGGTCTTCTACCTCCAGCTCATGACGGACCATCACAAGGGTGGTGTCCACATGGCCCAGGGCTGTGTCGACAAGTGCACGGTCGGGGTGGAGAAGCGGCTCGCGCAGGGCATGGTGGAGGCGCAGCAGTCGGAGATCGGTCTGATGGCGGACATGCTCAAGGAGCGGGGAGCCAAGCCACGCCCCTAGGGCGTAAGCCTCAAATCACCCTGGCTTGAGGTTACTTGGCCTCTTCTTGGTTCTTCTTGGCCTGCGCATTCCCCTGGCATGAACGGTTCATCGCAAGAGTGGCGACCGTCGAGTGATCCACTCGCGTACGAACCGCACAGGGGGTTCCATGAGATCCAACCGCGCCAAGGTGCGCGCCGGAGTGAGCCTGGCAGCGACACTGCCGATGCTCGCGGGCGCGCTGGCGCTAGGCATACCCGCGGCGCACGCCGCGGACGCCCCGGCCCGTGACACGCTGGCCGGGACCAAGCCCGCGTGGGCCACGGCCAAGGCGGACAAGGGATCGACCTCGGACAGCAGCCAGGTCTCCCTCCGCGTCTACCTCGCCGGCCGGGACAAGGCCGGCCTGGCCGCCTACGCCCAGGCTGTCTCCGACCCGACGTCGGCCGCGTACGGCAAGTACCTGAGCGCCCAGCAGGCGCAGGCCCGCTTCGGCGCGACCAAGGCTCAGGTGGCTGCCGTGAAGTCCTGGCTGACGTCGGCCGGCCTCAAGGTCACCGGCGTCTCGCGGCACTACGTCTCCGTCACCGGTGACGTGGCCGCCGCGGAGAAGGCGTTCGGCACGCAGCTGCACAACTTCGCCAAGGGCTCGCACACCTACCGCGCCGCGTCGCGGACGGCCTCCGTCCCGGAGAGCCTGCAGGACGCGGTCCTGACCGTCACCGGCCTGGACAACGCGCCGCACAAGGCGAGCCACGACGACCAACTGCCCGGTCCGACCGCGGCGTTCAAGAACGCGGGGCCGTTCTCCTCGTACTACGGCTCGAACATCGCGACCACGCTGCCGGACGCGTACGGCAAGAAGATCCCGTACGCCGTCAAGGGCTACACGGGCAAGCAGCTGCGGGCCGCGTACGGCGCCGGCACGTACACGGGCAAGGGGGTGCGGGTCGCCATCACCGACGCGTACGCCTCGCCGACCATCGCCTTCGACGCGGGCACCTACGCGAAGAAGAACGGCGACGCGGCCTACACCAGCGGCCAGCTGCGCCAGGTCCTGCCCAAGAACTACACGAAGACGAAGCCCGACGAGTGCGACGCCTCCGGCTGGTACGGCGAGGAGACCCTCGACGTCGAGGCCGTGCACGCGGTCGCGCCCGCCGCGCAGATCACCTACGTCGGCGCCGCCTCCTGCTACGACGACGACCTGCTCGACTCGCTCGGCAAGATCGTCGACGGCCACCTGGCAGACATCGTCTCCAACTCGTGGGGCGACATCGAGGCCAACCAGACGCCGGACCTCGCGGCCGCCTACGACCAGGTCTTCCAGTTCGGCGCGGTCGAGGGCATCGGCTTCTACTTCTCCTCCGGCGACAACGGCGACGAGGTCGCCCACACCGGTACGAAGCAGGTCGACACCCCGGCCAACTCGGCGTGGGTGACGGCGGTCGGCGGCACCTCGCTGGCGGTCGGCAAGGGCGACAAGTACCTCTGGGAGACCGGCTGGGGCACCGAGAAGGCCGCGCTGTCGGCCGACGGCAAGAGCTGGACCGGCTTCCCCGGCGTGTTCACCTCGGGCGCGGGCGGCGGCACCAGCAAGACGGTGGCTGAGCCCGCGTACCAGAAGGGTGTCGTTCCGGGCGCGCTCGCCAAGGCCAACAGCGCCGACGGCAATCGTGTCGTGCCGGACATCGCGGCGATCGCCGACCCGAACACCGGCTTCCTGGTGGGCCAGACGCAGACCTTCCCGGACGGCTCGGAGCAGTACAGCGAGTACCGCATCGGCGGCACCTCGCTGGCCTCCCCGGTCATCGCGGCCGTACAGGCCCTCGCCCAGCAGGCGCGGGGCGGCAAGCCGATCGGGTTCGCCAACCCGTCGATCTACGCCAAGTACGGCTCGAAGGTCTACCACGACGTCACGGACAACCCGACCGGCTCCGGCCTCGCGGTGGCCCGTGTCGACTTCGCCAACAGCGTCGACGCCTCCGGCGGCCTGCTCACCTCGGTGCGCAGCCTCGGCAAGGACAGCTCGCTGAAGGCGGTCAAGGGCTACGACGACGTCACCGGCGTGGGCACGCCCACGAACGGCTACGTGGAGTCGTACCGGAGCCGCTGACACCTGCTCGGCGACCCGGCCACCGGCGCCCGCTCCTCCCGAGGGGGCGGGCGCCTTCCCGTCCCGCCGCACCGCGCCGGCGGGGCGATCAGGACGAGGACGAGGGGTCCGGCTCTCCGTCCTCCTCGCGGTACGTCCTGGTCGACGCGACCCCGCAGCGGCAGCGGGACCGCTCGACCAGCTCCCCGTCCTCCGATACGCCCAGAAACTCGCTGAACGGGACGTGCACGTGCTCACCCATGAGGCGTCGCTTTCCTTGTCCGGATACGCGAGCCCATAGTCACCGCCGACCACTCGTCCTGGCAGTACCGCAGGTCACATTCTCTCGGCGGCGGCCTCCCCGGCGGCGGGGGCACGGCCACGTGGGCTGGGCCACACCCCCATCGCGTCGCTTTGACGATTACTGGTGTCTAGACTGGGCCCCGTGCCTCAACTTCGCCTCGCTCTGAACCAGATCGACTCGCGTGTCGGCGACCTCGCCGGGAACACCGAGTCGATCCTCCGCTGGACCCGGCACTCCGCCGAGCAGGGAGCGCATCTCGTGGCGTTCCCGGAGATGGTGCTGACCGGGTATCCCGTCGAGGACCTGGCCCTGCGCTCCTCGTTCGTCGAGGCCTCCCGCGCGGCCCTGCGCGCCCTCGCCGCCCGGCTCGCCGAGGAGGGCTTCGGCGAGCTCCCGGTGGTCGTCGGCTACCTCGACCGTTCCGACACGGCTCAACCGAAGTTCGGCCAGCCGGCCGGCGCCCCGCGCAACGCGGGCGCGGTGCTGTACCGCGGCGAGGTGGTCCTCGCCTACGCCAAGCACCACCTGCCCAACTACGGTGTCTTCGACGAGTTCCGCTACTTCGTGCCCGGCGACACCATGCCGGTGGTGCGCGTGCACGGCGTGGACGTGGCCCTCGCGATCTGCGAGGACCTCTGGCAGGACGGCGGCCGTGTCCCGGCCGCGCGCTCCGCCGGGGCCGGTCTGCTGCTGTCGATCAACGCCTCCCCCTACGAGCGCGACAAGGACGACACCCGCCTGGAGCTGGTGCGCAAGCGCGCCCAGGAGGCGGGCTGCACCACCGCCTACCTCGCCATGATGGGCGGCCAGGACGAGCTGGTCTTCGACGGCGACTCCATCGTGGTCGACCGGCACGGCGAAGTCGTCGCGCGGGCGCCGCAGTTCGACGAGGGCTGTGTGGTCCTCGACCTGGACCTGCCGGCGGCGTCGGCGAACCCGCCCGAGGGCGTGGTGGACGACGGTCTGCGCATCGACCGGGTGATCCTCTCCGAGGACCCGCTGCCCGCGTACGAGCCGGAGCACACCGGCGGCTACGCGGACCGGCTGGACGACGACGAGGAGGTCTACTCGGCGCTGGTCGTGGGCCTGCGGGCGTACGTCGCCAAGAACGGCTTCAAGTCCGTCCTGATCGGTCTGTCGGGCGGTATCGACTCGGCCCTCGTCGCGGCCATCGCGTGCGACGCGGTGGGCGCGCAGAACGTGTACGGCGTGTCGATGCCGTCGAAGTACTCCTCGGAGCACTCGAAGGGCGACGCGGCGGAGCTGGCGCGCAGGACCGGCCTGAACTTCCGTACGGTCGCGATCGAGCCGATGTTCGACGCGTACATGGGCTCGCTGGGCCTGACGGGACTGGCGGAGGAGAACCTCCAGTCGCGGCTGCGCGGCACGATGCTGATGGCGATCTCCAACCAGGAGGGCCACATCGTGCTGGCGCCGGGCAACAAGTCGGAGCTCGCGGTGGGCTACTCGACGCTGTACGGCGACTCGGTGGGCGCGTACGGCCCCATCAAAGACGTGTACAAGTCGTCCATCTTCCGGCTGGCCCAGTGGCGCAACCGCGCGGCGGCGGAGCGGGGGCAGACCCCGCCGATCCCGGAGAACTCGATCACCAAGCCCCCGAGCGCCGAGCTGCGGCCCGGCCAGGTCGACACGGACTCGCTGCCGGACTATCCCGTCCTCGACGCGATCCTCGACCTGTACGTCGACCGTGACCAGGGCGCCGACGCGATCATCGCGGCCGGCTTCGACCCGGCCCTCGTCGCCAAGACCCTCCGCATGGTCGACACGGCCGAGTACAAGCGCCGCCAGTACCCGCCGGGCACCAAGATCTCGGCGAAGGGCTTCGGCAAGGACCGCAGGCTGCCGATCACGAACGGCTGGCGGGAGTCGGTGTAGCTTCGCCGAGCTCCGAGTCGTGCGGGGCCCCGGGAAAGCGTGAGGGGGGGGGGGGGGGGGGGGGGGGGGTCCCTCCCCCGAAAGAACCCAACGTGGGATGGCTCCCCCCCCCCCCCCATCTTCTGGGTGTGTGTTCCGGCCACCTCTTCCTCCCCC